>JAVHQJ010000346.1:0-1452 GCA_036171075.1 Sideroxydans sp.
GACCGGCAGCTTTATGGTAAGCAATTTTCAACCTTGTATTTCCGCAAACGAGACGTTGCGGAAGTTCAACGTTTGAAATCAGGGGACGCCAGCTTGCTGGCGGTCCCCTGGATTGAATTGTTAGACGGCAGCATTTGAACGGACCCCGTATTTTTGGAAGTGTTGTTCCATCATTTCGTCTCCGCCAAAGTCCCGCTGTAGTAGCCGAAGTCTTTGAAGGTTTTTGTCGTCCCCTTCATAGGTGATGTCCGTCCAACCTCTCGGAAGTCCGACGGACTCTTCGATGTCTTCAATTGTCCAGCCAAGTGCGGCAAGACCTTTTTCTGTGAAGATCGCTCGAGGATCAACGTACGCCCAGAAGTCTCGATAGCAACGTTCAATTACTTTTAGTACCTCTACGAAATATTCCTCAGCAAGTCTTGTGACCTCTCCCGCCGGAGCCTTTTCTAACCCGTCGATGTCCACAAAATACGACAGGTGCTTTATCTCGCCGTTACGCATTGTTCCTGTGTGTCCTACCGGTATTTCTCCAACTTTTTGCAAGTAATTCCTAAGGTTTACGAAATATTTGGCGAGATCATTTGACCTCAATCCTTCTTGCTCTCGTGCGTACCAAGAATCGAAATCTGGATACTTTGACATTACGGCCTGAAGAGAAAATGTGATGCTTCTTGCAGCGGATGTGAATGCGCTTAGGACGTATGAGAATTCGTGATAACGCCCTTGAACAGATTTCAGCATTTCAAGAAAGTAATCGGCCTCTCCAACTTTTTGGGCGACGATGTAGAAGCCTTTGGATGGGAATTGAAACTTTTCAGTCACCGCAAATTTCCTTTGGCCGTCTAACGTTTAATTGGGCGTCATTGCTCGCGACGAGCCCGTAACCGCTCGTGCTCCCCAAGCAGGTAGCCGATGTAGCTACGGATCAGATTGCAATACAAGCGCCCTTCGTTGGAAGTGATGTGTGAGCCTGCCTCCAGGTCCAATCCGTGACGCACACCTCCACCAGAAGGCGATGACAAATAGCCATGAACAGCAGTGACCCAATCAACTACTCGGTCTAGCGTCGTTCCCGTACTTTTGTTGCGTAGGTCACGTGCGATGTGGTTGAAATACTTACCCGCAACTGTGCCCGACTCTGTTTCGATTCCTCGGAAGGCCGTAGAGATTGTTTCGAGTAGCCACAGTAACTCTTGCACAGCTTCCCTTGGGCGGCCTTCGACTAGTAGTTGCTCCGCCCTCTCCATTGATGACTGGTACACGCCTAGAGCGGCTTCTTCCAGTGAGGGTGGAGCTTCGGGAACTGGAACTGCAGGTGGAGTGCCTTCGAGTGCGACTAGATCTGGCTCGCGGATCTCGTAGCCGACCGTGTACTTCCGAAGAATCTCATTGATGAATGGTAAGCGTCCGGCCGACTCACATTGAATTGGTTGGCGAAAGCTAAGAGCATAG
>JAVHQJ010000347.1:0-6839 GCA_036171075.1 Sideroxydans sp.
CTAAAAAACGTCAGTTACCGAAGAGAATTTACAGCAAAATTTGGACTTGACCTGCGGGGGAGGAGGGCTGACGCACCAAGAGTTCCTGGATACCACTGGTGAGGCTCCGATGCGCCGCTTTGCTGAGAGTCTGATCGCAGCTGTCGAAACAGACGGGCCGATCATCGTCTATGGCACTTTCGAAAGTACCATCATCAAGGGATTGATCGGCTTCTGCCCAGACCTCGAACAGCCGCTTACGGAAATTCTAGATCGGCTGGTGAACCTGCTGCCTTGGCTGCAGAACCACTATTACCATCCGGACATGAAAGGCTCCTGGTCGATCAAGGCCGTTCTGCCGACGGTTGCGCCACACCTCGACTACTCACAACTGGAGGATGTGCAGAACGGTACGCTTGCCCAGATGGCTTACTTGGCCATCATCAATCCATCCACGGAATCAGATGAGCGTGAGCGAAAAATCAGGAACCTGCTGAAGTATTGCGAGCTGGATACGCAGGCGATGGTGGAGGTGGTGAGGTATTTCCAGATTCACTCAAGAAACTGAAGGGCCGGAGGGGGCAGTTGCTCGGCCAAAGCTGCCGGTGGCTTCCAGATAGTCCAATGTCCGTTATACCTACATCACCAGCCTCATACGCAGCCAGCCACTCCAAAATCAGCGACACTTTAGCCAAAGCAATTTGGCTAAAGGGTGTCTACCTGGTCGGAGGCGATTTATAGGAGGCGTCAACGTGAAATAACATATTGGCCAAAATTCTTATTGACAGCCACCGCCAAGTGCTTAAGAGTTGCCCAAGGAAATTTAGCCACCATGTTAAACAAATTATTTAATCACTTCAGCCAAGTCAAACAGCCTCCGTCCTTCGATATTGAAAAGGCGGTTGGGCACTACCTCCTCACATTACCGCGCTGCACTTCTAGAGTTGCCGTTGTTAGTCGCCGTTATCTGGACAAGCGTTACGACTTCGAGTTGACGGTCGATACTGCGAGTTTGGCGCCATGGTCTGAAGAGCATGCAAAGGGTGTTGTGTCTTCCAACGCCCCGGAGCAGGCTGCACGCCTTGCACTTCCTTTGTGGCTTCGGCTCGCTGATCTATCTGATGTTACCGCGACTCTTCTGCCGAAAGACTTCTTTGAAATCTGCCGCGAATATCACGGAACATTTCTAGAAATGCCAAGCTCCCCTGTTCACTGTTATGAGTGTGGGAAGAATATTGATGGTGTCATGCAATCTGAGACTCAACTCCAATCGAAAGAAATTTTCGAAGTTAGCGGCTTTGAGTGGCGCTGCCCAGAAGGACACTTGCTATACGGTGAAGAAATTGGATTGCATTCCCATGTATCTGGCACAGAAATTCCAAGTTTTCTAAGAAAGAAGTGACGACAGGTCAAGCATGACAATCTATACGAAGCTTTTGATTGTCGTTTACTTCACAGTGGGTGCGCCTGCCACGGCAATTATTGTGCCAGTTGGGCTGGCAGCCTTGTGGGCGAGCTACAGAAAATTATCAATGGTCAGTTTTGCCAAGGTCAGTTTGCTGGTATTTTTTATTCTCTTCATTTTATTCTTTGCGCTTATTCAACTCAAAGCCTCTTCCCCTTCAGAGGACGCAATAAGGAGCGTTACTACTGGTTGGAGGTACATGACACCCTCCCATGAGAATTATGAACTTGCAATGAGTTTCAATCTTGCTGGTTTCAAACTTAATCATCCTGAAGGAGCTGCCAACATCGGCATGCTCTATGAAAATGGTTGGGGAGTTCCGCAAAGTGCCACATTAGCTGCAGATTGGTACCAAAAGGCCATAGAAACCGGAGATTTCAGAAGCGCTCAAGCCGACTATCAGTTGGCAGTCCTGTATGAGAACGGAATTGGAGTGCCTCACGACCCATCTAGAGCGCGTGAACACTTTGCAGAAGCGTTAAGAATATCAACATCGTCTGAGTTTGAAACATATCACGATGAAGAGATGGCACTCCTAGCCCAAGAGGGGCTAAGACGAGCTTCATTTAATAAATAAGGTTCGTCAGTAAAATGTGTGGGTAAGGTATATGCTGGACATTTCTATAAGGCACTGTAACAAATAGTTATTTTCAAGATAATTAAGATGAAATCATCAAATTTTTCTCGGGGTGGGAAAATTAAACCCGCCTATTTTGTGGTTATTACACGGCTTACCCACAGGCGGTCGCCCGCCAGCGATAGAAGCGCGCTGGCGACCGCCTATGGATAAGCCTGCTTGGTCAGATTCGATCATCATGACCGGTTTTGGGCACGCAGAAAATTTTGGCGGTAGCTAAATAACGCTGAGTTACCCACTAATTCCCCCGACGAAGCTAAAATAATAATTAGCTAACGACTTTTCACTTGAGGCGCTGCATGGCTACTGAGGATGTAAATCACATGTGTGCAAGAGTAATGGGATTCATGGCTGCATCTTCTCCATGAAAGACATGACACGCAATTGTATTGCGCCCACAGCCAAGTGATACTGTATTGTTGGTTTATAGTACTTATTACTAATCTTTCTTCATATTTGACTCAGGCAGTATTAGTTTCCTTGACAATACATTCACCAAGTTAAAAATATCTTGCGGAGAAAGCACCAGTTGAAACTCCCTGTCTATGAGAGCTCCAATATTGTAACGAGCCTTCCCTGAAATTCGTACGCATGACCACATGTTTGATCCGCAGTTAGATTCCCCATCCACTATGGATATTTCATAATCATTTGCATCAACAAAGGTTGATTTTCCTGAGCTATCGTTATCGTTAGCATTGCGGCTGTGTATTGAAATATGCATATCCTCCCCCTTTGTATTTATCCTCAGCCTTAGGAGCAATGCCAATACCATGGCATAGTAAGCATCCAATGACAGACTTGCTTTTCACAATCAAAAGCCACTTCTAAGTTTAGACGTCTAGATTAGTCTATTTTATAAGCCCCATTCACACATAGTCTTCGGGAGTCCCTCTATTCAAGCAAGGCACGAATTTACAAGCGGGTTACAGTCAACACCTTAATGACGTAATCTTTATGTATTTTTTTACTACCTAATTCCTCAATGTTCCACGTTGCCAATTCAGCAAACTCATCAGCTATTTCAGAAAGACTTTTGATAAATGGCGCTACTAGTTCCAATCCAACAAGAGGCATCAAGGCCATCTGAATGAGTGGGACATTAAAATTCTTTCTAACCTTTTCAACTAAATTCAATTGCTGACTTGCTAGCTTGCCGTCATCAACAAAGGTGCGAATATCTACGGGATGAAAGTTGAAACTAGTATCTAGCCTGCCAAGGAACAATCCATGCTTGGACACAAACGGTATGGTCAAATCTGCGGACACCTCAATACCATCGTCGTTCATGAAATCGTGAAGGGTCGTATACAAATCAGACATAGTCCAAGCAAACATTGCTATAGACAGGAATTCTGCAACAACCTCCGCTAGGTTTATCTTATTTGTAAGTTGATCATATGTTAATAAATTTCTCTGAAAAATTCTTGAAACCGCATGTTCGCCAATTCGTACTATGGGTGGGTACTTAATTGTTCGCCCTTGGCTAGTAAGCATCTCTAATTCGATTAAGAACATTCGCTCAACCCAAGAATTTTTCTTAGCTTCTTTATCCCTGTTCAATAGCGCATAAATGGCTGTCGGCTGCTTTCTTGTTCCTGAGAATGAGTGTGAAAGGATTTGAGCACCTCTTAATAGCCTATGCGCTTTATCGAGCTTTTCAATAACCTTTCTGCTTCCCAATTTGATCTTATGGGTAGTCAAATATCGAGAATATTCAATGGAATTGTTACGTTCCAATTCATCAAGCTCATACCACAGCCGGCTAGTTAGCCCTTTCGCCAAGCTTTCATCGACATACATTCATCTTCCTTCCACGATTTTCACCTACTGATATGCTGCTCCTTTATTAACGGGCTTGCAGGGAGATATGAGCCTGATGGCAATGAAAATACTTCAATGACGCCCCCGCCCAGATCTTGCAATATCGCAAATGAAATCGAATTTTAATTCACTCAAGCTTTTGGGAGGAACGTGCTGCCATTTAATTTCGGACATCTCTACAGTGCCATTCCATACCACCACTCCTTTTCCGCCTGGCTGTGAATAGTAGATGTCATTGAGAATACCTAAGCGTCGGCTTTGGCAATTGACCACGTTGAGCGACTTCACTGAACGAAGGTAAACGTTGTTTACGAATTGCTGTGATTTCATGTCGTATAAAGACCATGCCTGAACCAGACCGGAGCTGGTGATGCTTACTGTGTTCAAGTATAGATAGACAGAAACATCGGGGGAAGATCCAAGAAATACGGCATCTGATTCCTGTGCTTGCGCTACATATACACACGATGCAAGTAAAGCCACTAAGGTAATTCTTTTCATGTGCTCACCAATTGTTATGTTTGAAGCGCTTTACGTTTATCCTCAAAGATAGAAGGCATCACATATACCAAGTAGCCCCTCGTTTACGTAAAAAATCTATCTCTGCCTGAGAAATATTATGTCCGAGGCAGTATTTTTCTTTAATTTGGTTTTCTTGCTTTTGATCTTGCGCCTCAAGAATTTGCTGCGATTGTTTAGCCTTTTCTATTTCCGATTGATTTTTTTCATCCTCCAAAATTTTTCTTCGTTTTTCATTCAATAACGAAGCTCGCTTTGAATCTTCTTGCGCTTTAAGCTGGATAAAACGAGCTTTTAAATAGGCAAGTTTAGTCGCATTTTCATCCCCATTGGTCTGGACCAGGAACTTTGTCCACAACCCTTTAACTACTAGTTTTTTTTCAAGCTCTTCTGCGGCTGTCGCATATAAACGGATTTCAATTTCATCATCTGTTTCCGAAAAAGCATTGTCTGCCGCCATTACCTGCTGATTCGATTCATAAGACCTGCCCATAGCATTCTTCTCCTTGGTATCAGCTAATACTGAACTATGAAAGTGCTGTGCCGACGCATTGGTAGATTTTGATGACTCCACACTCACAATGTCAGTTTTGATTTCTTGCTGTGAAGGCGCTGCTGTCATCCAGCCGATGGCATATGCCGGCACACCCAACACGAAGATACTTCCCATAAATGACATAAGGGCCATAGCAACTTCATAACCCGGATTATGGGCAAATAATCCAAAAATTAATTTAAACAGCCAAAAAAATCCTGCATACATCATTACGGTTTTAAACCAGTGCAATCCTTTTGCGGTACGATTATCCAAAATCTCCCCCCTCCAGTAATTTAGGCATCAGCGATGAGTGCACTTCTATGGAGAATGTTTCTCAAAGATCAACAGTTATTATTTCTCAATTAATGTGTTGAATAATAATTGAGCTGCCATCGATACTGTTGATTATTTTGTCTGTGATCTTGGATGTGGCTGACATTGCCCTGTTCGTACTATCTTTTAATAAGCGGAACAGTGCGTCGGTATATAACTGTTAATTCACGTATGTGTTGATGTGTAGTGAATTGTCCCAGACTCATAGATATTTTCGAGTCCAAGTGACTGCTTTTTGCAAGTCAGCGGACGTTGAGAGAAACAACCTACATGTCTGTAATGGCCGAACACCTGCCCCAGAAGAGCGAAGTAAATGGTCAGAGATGCATCTGAATTGCACTTGAATTTTGGGGTGTCCGGATTTTCCGGTGGGTGTAGTAATAGATCATACTGACGCATCATTGACGAACTCCCCTATTAGGGGAATAATCTCCATCATGGAAACGAACAAGCCGCATTACTTGCTCAAGGCGATTCAGGCGCAAATGACCACGCCGGAGGCGATGAACCTGACGCTCTCCGCGCTTGCTGGGATTCGTGTTGCGGGTATGGCTCAGGTGGATGCGTTGGCTGTGGTGCAGGGTTTAACTGCTGTGGATTTTTACAAAAGCATGACGACCAATGCGGACCATCGTGTGTGGCAGGACGTGTATCACGCCGAATGGCAGGGCGTTGCCCTGTATATCAAGTTGCAGCAGGCGGGTGAATATTTTGTGATTTCATTCAAGGAGCGATGAAATGAAAAAGACTAAATGGAATGGGCAAGAGTGCCCTATCTGTGCGGAGGGGGTGCTGCATGATGGCAGCAGAACCGTGACACAAGAATACAAAGGTCACGCCTACCAAGCGCAGGTGCGAGGTGCGTTCTGCGACAAATGTGACGAAGCGATCTTGACCTATGACGCTTCTGAAGAGGCGGCATGGCTGGCGTTCCGAGACCGGGTGGATCGACTGGCAGCGAGTGAGTTGGAGTCCATCCGCAAACGATTGAAACTCACTCAGGCGCAAGCCGCCAAACTGGCGGGCGGGGGTAAGAATGCCTTCTCTCGCTATGAGCGTGGACAGGCCAAGCCGGTGGCGGCGGTTATCAATCTGTTCAAACTGCTGGATAAACACCCTGACTTGATCAAGGAGCTGACATGATAGATACGACAACCAATTACGATGTGGCAGAACACCTCAGAACACCGGAAGAAGTTGAATTGTATTTGAAGGCTTGCGAAGTGGAGTCCCGAGGAGATGCAGATTTCATGGATAAGGCTCGAAACGACGTTGCTAGGGCAGCACGCAGATTTAGCTATAGCAATCCATCAAACCAAGAGCAAATTTAGCTATCACCCACCGGAAAATCCGGATACCCGAATTTTGGATGAATTGTTGGGAGATAGAAAGCCACCTCCGAACTTAACAATTCTGAGGAATTGCGGACCAAGGTCAGAATTGCGGACCAAAATAAGAAAGGCCAACATTGCTGTTGGCCTTATTTTATTTGGCTCCCCGACCTGGACTCGAACCAGGGACCTGCGGATTAACAGTCCGTCGCT
>JAVHQJ010000348.1:0-6837 GCA_036171075.1 Sideroxydans sp.
TCGCGCGCTTGGTTTTTGGGTTTACGGAAAAACGATTTTTAGAGGTCCCCTTAAGAAAACTCATGAATGAAGCGCTCGACATTAGGGTGTTAGCCGCATTGGAGCCCATCTCCACGTTCAGTCCTGCACGTTTGCGAGAATTGTTGGACTATTGCCGTGTGGAAAATGTCGAGGCGGGACAAAATCCTTTTTCAAATAATCTGATGCAAGGACGCTCCGTTTATTTGGTACGCGGGCAATTGGAATTGAGCTATGCCGATGGCAATCAAGTGTTGATGCGGGCAGATTCGGAGTGGGCGCGCCATCCTATTGGGAAGCGCCAGCCCGACATCGTGTTGGCGCGTGCTTTGAGTAATGTTCAATTACTGTGTATTGATGATGACCTACTTGATCGCATGGTGACGTGGGATCAGTTTGCGATGCACGAGATTATTAAATTACGCACCGAAAAAACAGACTCTGATGCAGCCGTACGCAGGCTGATCAATTCAGGCATGTTCAGTGCAGAAAATCTGAATGTGGGGCCTTTCGCGCATTTGCCCTCCGCTAATATCGGCGAGCTACTGAATCGGATTGAAGCGATTGCGGTATGGGATAAAGACGTCATTGTGCGTGAAGGAGATGAGGGGGATTACTACTACCTTATTGAAAGCGGTCGCGCCCAAGTGAGTCGCTTGGTGGCGGGGGTGCAGCAAGTTTTAGCTGAAATTAAAGCCGGCGATGTGTTTGGCGAAGAGGCGCTTATTTCGGATAGCAAGCGCAACGCATCCGTTACGATGAAAAGCAATGGTGTACTACTGCGGCTTAAGAAAAAAGACTTTTTAGAATTAATGAAAGAACCTTTATTGCATCGCATCAACTATACGGCGGCGTGTCAGTTAATCGCGCAAGGCGCGGTGTGGATGGATGTGCGTCATCCTGCAGAATATCGGCATGATAAGTTGCCTGGCGCAATCAACGTGCCTCTGAATGACGTGCGCAAGGCGATTGGTGGATTAAGTGTTGCTACGCCCTACATTGCATATTGTCAAAGTGGACGACGCAGTGCGGCAGCTGCTTTTGTGTTGGCGCAAGCAGGATACAAAGTATTCGTTTTAGAAAATGGGCTTTGGTCGGTATCCAAAGCTCAACAACAGCAGGATGGAGAGAGAAATGAATAGTCCGCTTCAGGGAAATGGCAATGATATGGGGGCGCGTTTGGAATTCACCAAAAACCTCAATCATGTCACCAACAAGATTCACGCTACCAGTAATATCGACGAAATCATGTTGGATGTCAGCAAAGACATCTGCTCATTATTCAATGCAGATCGACTCACCATTTACATGGTGGGAGAAGACAAAGCCTCGTTAATTTCCAAAGTTAAAACAGGACTCAATTCTTTCAAGGACCTCAAACTGCCCATTGCAGAGCAAAGTATTGCAGGTTATGCAGCATTCCATAAAAAACTGCTTAACCTGAAGGACGTGTATGACGAACAGGAGTTGGTTGCGGTAAGCCCAACCCTACGTTTCTTGCAAGACGTGGATAAGCGCACGGGCTATCGCACCAAACAAATGCTAGTTGCTCCTATCACCGAAGAAAGCGGCGAACTGGTAGGTGTGATGCAGGTCATCAATAACAAAGCAGGCGCGCCCTTTCCTAATCTGGTGGAGGACGGGGTGCGTGAACTCACGCAGACACTTGCGGTGGCATTGCGTCAACGGCAGCAGCAACAAGTTAACGTGGTGAAAACTAAGTATGACTATTTGGTGTCTGACGCGGTGATGTCTGCCGCCGAACTTGAGCTCGCAACACGCACTGCGCGTCGCAAAGGTCTGGAAATTGAAGAGGTGTTGCTAGACGAATTTCAAGTAAAGCCAGAAGCACTCGGCAAAGCGCTCTCCAGCTATTTTGGTGTGCCTTACGAAGCACATCGAGCGGACCGTATTAAACCGTCTGAACTTTTACGCAATCTGCGCCGCGAATATGTGGAGAGTAGTCACTGGGTGCCGATTGACGATATTCAAGAAGGCGTCGTTATTCTCACCACTGACCCCGAGCGGATTCAAGCCTCGCGTGTAGTCAACAACATCTTTCCCAAAAATCGCCTCATCTATAAAGTGTGTACCCTGCGTGAATTCAAAGCCACGCTGGATTTGTTTTATGGGGGCGGAAATTCAGCTTCGAGCATGGGCGATGCAACGGGTAGCTATGACGACACCGGCAGCATGGACGACTTGCTCACCTCATTAGGGAGTGATGAAGAGAGCGTTGATACAGGTCAAGATGATGCCAGCGCCGCTGCCGACAATGAACTGGTTAAGCTAGTCAATAAAATTATCGTGGACGCCTATAAAATGGGCGCATCCGACATTCACGTTGAACCCATGCCAGGCAAAGGTAAAACGGGCATTCGCCTGCGCAAAGATGGCTCGCTGTTGCAGTACATTGAGATTCCTGCCACCTATCGCAACGCACTCGTGACGCGTCTCAAAATCATGTGCGATCTGGATATTTCCGAGAAGCGAAAACCTCAAGACGGTAAAATTAAATTTAAGAAATATGGCCCTCTCGATATTGAATTGCGTGTCGCCACCATACCTTCGCAAGGCGGCGTAGAAGATGTGGTGATGCGTATTTTGGCTTCGGGCGACCCTATCCCTTTAGATAACATGGGCTTCTCTGAACGCAATTTGGAATTGATTAAAAAGACGATCACTAAACCTTACGGTTTGTTTTTTGTATGTGGACCGACTGGCTCTGGTAAGACCACCACGCTGCACTCCATTTTGAAACATATCAACACGCCGGACACCAAAATATGGACGGCGGAAGACCCTGTTGAAATTACCCAAAAAGGTCTGCGCCAAGTACAAATCAACAAAAAAGCGGGACTGGACTTTGCCACCATCATGCGCGCCTTCCTGCGTGCCGACCCCGATGTGATTATGGTGGGTGAAATGCGTGACAAAGAAACCGTCTCGACGGGTATTGAAGCGTCTCTCACGGGTCACTTGGTGTTTGCTACCCTGCATACCAACAGCGCGCCCGAATCCATTATTCGATTGCTGGATATGGGCATGGACCCATTCAACTTCTCGGATGCGCTGCTTGGTATCTTGGCGCAACGCCTGGCTAAACGCCTTTGTAAAGATTGCAAAAAATCCCATGTGGCGACGCAGGATGAAATCAAATCTTTGCTCAGCGAATATGCCACCGAATTGATGCCTACCGAAACATGGAAAAAAGATACCAACGCAGCCTACAAAAATTTATACGCTGAATGGGTCAGACTATTTGGTGACGACAAAGGCCAAATTACACTTTATGAAAAAGTGGGTTGTGAAAAATGTTCGGGCACAGGCTATCGCGGTCGCGTCGGTTTGCATGAGTTACTCATTGGTACAGACCCCGTGAAGCGCGCGATTCAAGAACATGCGCGCGTCGCCGAACTATTTTCCATCGCTTTGGAAGAAGGCATGCGCACACTGAAACAAGACGGTATCGAAAAAGTGTTGAATGGCACGACTGACATTCATCAAGTAAGAGCCGTGTGTATTAAGTAAGAAGAAATAACTAGAGAGCGCCTCTATAAATCCAAAATTCCGTCATACCGGCGAAGGCCGGTATCCAGTGGGTTTATTAAAAAGGCCATTCTGTCAGTGCGTTGCACTGTCTGTTTGATTAACTGGATACCGGCTTTCGCCGGTATGACGAATTTATAGAGATGCACTAGATTATGGACACTCAAAAAGTACAGTCTTATATGGCTCAAGAGCAAACCCAGCGCGTTATGTTGGAAAGTTTGCTTAATCGCTTGGGCGAATTGAATGCGATTGGCGCATCCCTTTCCAGCGAGCGGGACATCAATCGCTTACTGGAAAGTATTTTGGAAGCCGCTAAAAAAATTACCAATGCGGATGCTGGCACTTTGTATTTGGCGAATGCTGACAGTCAGCTACTGACTTTTGAAATTTTGCATAACGACTCACTCAACATTCGCATGGGCGGCACCTCGGGCGAGCCATGCACCTTCTTTCCCATTCATCTTTACATTGACGAAAAACCTAACCATGCCATGGTGGTGAGTCATGCCGCCTTGACGGGTGAGACTGTGAACATTCCTGATGCCTATGTGGCGGAAGGTTTCGATTTTTCCGGTACTAAAAATTTCGATAACAAAACGGGCTATCGCTCACGCTCATTTTTAGCTGTACCCATGCGTAACCACGAACACGAAATTATTGGTGTACTGCAACTCATCAACGCACAAGACCGAGTGAGTGGCAACGTGCAACAGTTTTCCAAAGACGATCAACAGCTCTTGGAATCATTAGCATCGCAAGCTGCGATTGCCATCACCAATCGGCGCCTCATTCAGCAAATGGAAGATTTGTTTGAATCTTTCATCAGTCTCATCAACACCGCAATCGACGATAAATCTGCTTACACCGGAGGCCATTGCGCGCGCGTGCCCATACTCACCATGATGCTGGCAGAAGCTGCCAATCGTAGCGAATTAGGCGAACTGAAAGACTTTCATCTCACCGACAAAGACCGCTACGAACTTAAAATTGCAGGCCTGCTGCATGACTGCGGCAAAATCACCACCCCCGTCCACGTGGTGGACAAAGCCACTAAATTGCAAACCCTGTACGACCGTATTGAGCTGATTGACACGCGCTTTGAAGTGCTTAAGCGCGATGCCCACATTGAATGTTTAGAAGGAAAAAGCACCTCAGCAGAATACGCAGCACGCATTCAGCAACTCGATGATGACCGTGATTTTTTACGGCACTGCAATGTGGGGGCTGAAAAAATGCAAGAAAGCGAATTGGCGCGCGTATGTTCTATTGCCCAATATCAATGGGTTAATCCACAAGATTTAGCCAATCAAGGCACGCCATCCTTATCCAGTAAAACAAGTAATTTTCTGTCAGAAAATGAACTCGAAAACCTATGCATTCGCGCGGGCACCCTCACTACTGCCGAGCGCAAGGTCATCAATCATCATATTGAAGTCACCATCAAAATGCTCGAATCATTACCGTGGCCCTCGCATTTAAGCCGCGTCCCTGAATATGCAGGCGGACACCACGAACGCATGGACGGTAACGGCTACCCAAAAGGTTTGCGCCGCGAGCAAATGTCGGTGCAAGCCAGACTCATGGGCATTGCCGATATTTTTGAAGCCCTCACCGCCAAAGATCGCCCCTATAAAGCAGGTAAAACACTTACCGAATCGCTCACTATCCTGGGGCAATTCAAACAAAACGGACACATCGACCCCGAATTATTTGAAGTATTCATGCGCGAAAAAGTTTATTTGGATTACGCCCATCGTTTTCTGTCGCCCGAACAAATAGACAAAGTCGATGAAGCGAACATCCCCGGCTACGCCCCATAAGTGACGCAGCGCGTCACTTATCTTTCTCTACGCGCCCATTGTTTCCTTTTTGACGGGGCATGATTCAATGATTAAGCATGTAAGTAAAGGTTGGCACGCAACCTGCTATTATTACCTCGCACACCTCGTGTGTAGCCCGCAAGGGCAACGTTAATAATCCATAAGGAGCTTAAACATGAAACAAATCCAAAAAGGTTTTACTTTGATCGAATTGATGATCGTGGTTGCGATCATTGGTATCTTGGCTGCGGTTGCTATCCCTGCATACTCTGATTACACCGCTAAAGCACAAGCTTCTGAACCGTTTGTTATGCTGGATGGTATTAAGTCAAGAATTTCTGAATCAATGGCTCAAGACCCCGCATCAGTTAATTGCGGTGTGCCCGCCGCAGTAGTAGGCAAGTTTTCTGACTTGGCGCTCCCCACTGTAGCCGCTGGTGTATGTACTGCAACGGTGACATTGAATGCCTCTACCAATGCAAATATCACAGGCAAAACAGTAATCATGACTTTTGATTCAGCTACAGGCTTATTCACAACATCACAAACAACAACTGGAGGCACCCTGGCAGCTAAGTATTTGCCTGCTTCTTGGAAGTAAGTTAACTCGCCTAGCGCTAGTCGTTAGTCAAAGTTGTAAAAAGCCCGCTATTTATAGCGGGCTTTTTTATGAGTAAAATTGGACGCGGCGGCGAAGTTTATGATGAGAACCACGCAACCAGTGTGATGCTAACTCAATTAGTTGTCGCATAAAATGCTTGCTCACCCCCTTCGGCTGTGCGCCTTAAGTGGCGTAACGCCCCGCTCCCCCAACGAACTTTTTGCTTTCAGACACTGTTCATATAGACAGGGAGAGCGGGCATGCTAGTTGCTTGAGTACCAGATAGATATCTAGTGCCCTACAAGGGCGTTGTGAATAACTTTAAGGGGGCAAGTCATGGGGAAAATTCAAAAAGGTTTTACATTAATCGAGTTGATGATCGTGGTTGCGATTATTGGCATTTTGGCAGCGGTCGCTATCCCTGCATACTCTGACTACACCGCTAAAGCGCAAGCATCTGAAGCCTTTATTATGTTGGGAGGTATTCAATCAAGAGTTTCTGAATCAATGACCCAAGACCCCGCAGTAGCTAATTGCGGTGTGCCCGCTGCAGTAGTAGGTAAGTTTGCTGACTTGGCGCTTCCCGTTGCAGCCGCTGGTGTATGTAAAGCAACGGTGACATTGAATGCCTCTACCAATGCGAATATCACAGGCAAAACAGTAATCATGACTTTTGATTCAGCTACAGGCTTATTTACAACATCACAAGCAACAACTGGAGGCACCCTGCCAGTTAAGTATTTGCCTGCTTCTTGGCAGTAGTTGGTTCATTTGACGCTATTCGTTGGGTGTTGTTTTCTACGAGCATGAAAATTGAGTTAAGTAATCGGTGGCAGCGGTTTTTGG
>JAVHQJ010000349.1:0-1433 GCA_036171075.1 Sideroxydans sp.
ACACCATACATGTCGCGCTTACTAGCAAAACGACCGGCTTTCTTGCACGAGATGAAAGCGCTACTGGATGAGGTTGTCACAAAATTTGAAGGCGATGAATTCTTGAGTGATCGAAAGCTCTCTGGTGAATTTTTGTTGGGCTATCACTGCCAGCGCCAGGCACTTAACCCACCCAAATCAGACAAACCAGATGAATCTGCATCTGATGACGATACACCCAACACTGACATCTAATTGACCCAAGGAGAAAACAACATGAGCACTTTGCAAAACAAGATCGACTTCGCCGTAATTCTTCGCGTCAAAAATGCCAACCCGAATGGCGACCCACTCAACAGCAACCGTCCCCGCACCAACTATGAAAACTTTGGGGAAATCACTGATGTTTGTATCAAACGAAAGATCCGCGACAGGCTGATTGAGCGATTCGTGAATCTCGGGGGTAAGGACGGCAAAGCAGAGTCTAAGGGGCAGGCCGTTTTTGTCCAGTCAGATGATAGAAAAATTGATGATGCAAAGAGTCTCCGATCAAGAGCCGAAGCCGTATTAGGCAACAAACTGGGGTCTGACGAAACGGTCAATCTCGCCTGCGCAGAATGGATTGACGTGCGAGCTTTCGGCCAGTTATTTGCCCTGACCAAAAAGAAGGGAAAAAAGAAAGAGGGCAGTGGTGATGACGAAGGCGATGCCGGCATTTCCATCGGCATCCGTGGGCCGGTAACCGTCCAATCGGCATTCAGCCTATCGCCCATTGACATCAGCAGCACACAGATTACTAAAAGTGTGAACGGCGAAGACACCAAGGATGGCAAGAAAAGTTCCGACACAATGGGCATGAAACATCGAGTAGATCAAGGTATCTATGTTTTCTATGGCAGCATGAATCCTCAACTTGCCGAGAAAACGAAATTCAGCGAAGAGGATGCGCAAGCGATCAAAGAAATTTTGCCGAAGCTATTCGAGAATGACGAATCCAGTGCACGCCCTGCGGGCAGCATGGAAGTTGTTAAAGTGGTTTGGTGGAAGCATAACAGCAAGTCAGGACAGCATTCTTCCGCGAAAGTGCATAGCTCACTAATGGTTAAACCAGATGGAACCTTTGAACTCGCAGCATTGGAGGGGCTTAAAAGCGAGCCAATTGATGGATTCTGATAACGAGTCTTATACGAAAGATTATTGAATGAACTGGATTCGCAGCTGGTTGATCCCGATTGGCGGCCCGATCACGTTGATGCTGATTGTCTTTTTCGCTACCAACATGATCTGGCCAGATAAACCAAATGAAGTTTGGTTACGTCCAGCGGGTTGCGTTGCGGCTCAATCAGTCGGAGCGGTGATTACGCGGATGGAGAGTGGCTGTCGCTTGCAGGCCGTGTCAGATAGCCGATGGTCTGGATTCACCACGCTCAAACTACCCAACGACAACCGTCTCC
>JAVHQJ010000350.1:0-1428 GCA_036171075.1 Sideroxydans sp.
AAAATCACCGCAGCGGCGCTGGCACAGGCGAAAGAGGCGCTGATCGGCTATGCCATCACCTATGCCGAAAACCACCCCAGCACGCCCTCCTCTGTGCAGGGCTACCTGCCTTGCCCTGACACTTCCGGGACTGCCTTCGGCACCGAAGGTATTGGTGAAGGCGTGGCCGAAGGTTCTTGCGGCCTCAAGGATGTCAGCGTGATCGGCAGACTGCCCTGGAAGACGCTCAGACTGCCCACGCTGCGTGGCGGGGACAACGAATGCCTGTGGTATGCGGTTTCAGGTACATACAAGAACAATCCGCCGACCGACCTGATGAACTGGGACACCAACGGACAACTACAGATTTATGCGTCCGATGGAACTTTACTGACACCCGCTGACAATCAGGCTGTGGCCGTCATCATCGCACCGGGCAGCACGACAGACACTCAGAATCGCTCAGGCTCGACGGCCTCCGTGTGTGGCGGCAATTACACGGCGAGCAACTATCTCGATGCGGTAGGCACATTCAACAATGCCGTTGTCTCAGTTACCGCCAACGCGAACAGCCGGTTTCGGCTCGGCGACCCCTCCTTGCCGTCAAGCGACAGGATCGCCTACATCACCCGTCAGGATCTCTGGAACGCTATGAAGAGGCGCAACGACTTCCTTGCCAAGCTGGATACCATGACCTGGCTGACGGCGAGATGCATCGCCAATTTTGGCAGAAACAACCAGACAGGCACTCCGCCCGCACCGGACAATTCCAACAAAAGCCTACCCTGGCCGGCGCTGCTTGACCTTGGGGCACAGGCGAACTATTCGGTCAACACGAATTATAATGACCGAGACGGCCAACTGGTCGGACGCGTCCCCTTCAGGGTCAATACCTCACGCGCAACAAGCCGCAACGCCATCACCACCCCCTATTGGCTGTTGCAAGATGACGGCAGCAACTGCCCGGACACTGCCGCCTGGGTCGCCATCTATCCGTGGTGGAATAACTGGAAGGACCAGTTGTTCTACGCCATCAGCCAGAGATTCAAACCATCGGACTCTGCCACTGTCGCCTGCGACAACGATCACTGTCTCAGCATCAACGGTTCCAGCCACAACAATGCCGCTGTGGTCATCTTCGCCGGTGACAGGCTCTCCGGTCATACGCGCGCCGTCAAGAGTGTCGCCGCCGATTACCTGGAGGGAAACAATGCTACCAATATCAACGCTGCCCATCCTGCTGGCAACGAGGACTACCACACCGAAGCTGCCAGTGGCGCATTCAACGATATCGTCTATTGCATCAAGGACGACCTGACTGTAGTCAGGGGAAACACGGCGGGTTGTCCTTAACCGGGTTTACGATCATGAAAAGTCACCCACAAAAAGGCTTTACCCTCGTCGAAATGGCCATCGTGCTGGCTCTCATCGGGCTGATACTCGGCACCG
>JAVHQJ010000351.1:0-64845 GCA_036171075.1 Sideroxydans sp.
CGCGCGCTTGGTTTTTGGGTTTACGGAAAAACGATTTTTAGAGGTCCCCTTAAGTCACATGCGCCATTTCCTAGAACGGGTGGCGTAAATTTTATTTTTTGAGTTAAACTCAAGTAGGTCTTTAGCCCAATAAAATTAGGCTGTGGACAGATAAATGTCGAGTGTTTTACACAGTTATAGGCGCGCAGGATTAAAATGACTGTGTGAGTTAAACATTTCGATTGGCATGCCGATAAATAACAAACTCAATACCAGCCACTGAAAATTTTTATGATAAGTATTCTCGTTATTGACGATCACGCATTGATTCGCAAGGGCATGAAATTATTGCTGGACGAAACGTCTGATATGCGTGTGACAGGTGAAGCCGAGAGCGGCATGCAAGCCATCAATATGGTGCGCAAGCATGATTACGATTTGGTATTGCTCGATCTTTCCTTGCCAGATAAGCATGGTATTGATGTGCTTAAACAGCTCAAAATCGAAAAGCCCAATCTTAAAGTCATCATTTTGAGCATGTACCCAGAAGACCAATATGGCGTGCGCGCATTGAAAGCAGGCGCTTTGGGTTATTTGAATAAGCAAAGCGCCCCCGACTTACTCATCACGGCCATCAAGCAGGTTATGGGGGGCAAAAAATATATCGGCGAGTTAATGGCGGAGCAGTTGCTAAACAACTTAATCGGCGAATCACAAGAGCTGTTGCACCAAAGCTTGTCCAACCGTGAATACCAAACACTGTGCCTGATGGCATCGGGTAAATCGCTTTCGGACATTGCTGAAATGATGAAATTGAGCCCTAAAACAATCAGTGTGTATCGAGCCCGCATGATGGAAAAAATGGGGCTGCAAAATAATGCTGAAGCCATTCACTATGCCATCACTAACCACTTGGTGGAGATGAGCTGACTTTGAATTAGCGGCAGTTTTTGCCGCTATTCAGGCAATAACTATTTTTGCCTTATTCGATAATCTCAAGCAATTCATTCATTGTCTTGAGCCATGCACACTCCTCTCTCGAACCCACCCGATATTGCCCGTGAAACGCTGAAGACGCTTGCGCTGCGCAAAATCCCGCCCACGCCCGACAACTACAACAAGATTTACGCCGAGATTGGCGGTATCGCATCGAATGAAGATGCGGGTGCGCAGCAAGTGCTACAAAAATTAGCGGATACTTTGTCAAAACAGACGGGAAAATCAGCTGATGTAGGCAATCAATTATTGCTTGCGTTGGCCTCCCAAAATTGGGCGACATACCTGCTTGAGGTTGAGAAAATTTTGCCCACGGCTCAAAACGGTGGCGCGACTACCCTCGCTTGGTCTGAACTGATTCGTAATCTGTTGCGTCAATTAGAGCGTCCGCACAAGGGCCTCACTATTCCACGCAAAAGAGAAGGCTTGGATACTGTTCTATCGCGCTTCGCCAACAATCCTCACGTGCTATTTGAGAAGTTACAGGGATTGATTCGTTCGTGGTCTGAAACGCCGTCGTCGAATGACAGTGTGGCCGATTCAGCCATCCCCGCCACCTCTGCCCTACCTGCTTCCAGCGTTGTCTCCTCCCCATTTGCGCAGCATGAAGATGTGCACATGCAATTGCGTGAGCTATTGGCGCAAACATTAGAAAGCACGCTCGGTGCACAGCCTGAATTTACCGCCGAGGTCAATGCATTTGCCCTGCAAATACGCAGCTCTTTGAATTACGACGAAATCACGCAACTGGCCAAAAAACTGCGCCAATTCTGGCTTAAGGTCGAGTTGCGCGGTGGTGACAAAATCAAAATACAGGAAGGTCTAGTGCGCTTGTTACGCTTGCTGGTTGAAAATGTAGGCGAGTTGGTTGAGGATGAAGAATGGTTGCACGGGCAGATAGAAACCCTGCAACAAATCGTGAACAACCCCGTGGATAAACGCGTCATTGCCGATGCCGAGCGCAGCTTGCGCGATGCCATCATTAAGCAAAGTCTACTCAAGCAAAGTCTGAAGGACGCGAAACTGACGCTCAAAAGTTTGATGACGACTTTTATTGATCGACTGGGTGATCTAACAGAAAGCACCGGCGACTATCACCAAAAAATTGCAAATTACAGCCAGAAAATTAGCACCACCAACAACATCACCGAGTTGAGCCATTTATTGGATGACATTATGCAAGACACGCGAGTCATTCAAGCCAGTGCGCTACGCTCGCATGAAGAGCTGGTGAGCACCCGAAAACGCGTCATCGAGTCTGAAGAAAAAATAAAACAACTTGAACAAGAGTTGGAACAAGTGAGTGAAATGGTGCATGAAGACCAGCTCACGGGCATGCTTAATCGACGCGGATTGGATGATGCATTTGAACGTGAATCTACGCGTGCCGACCGGAATGCCCTGCCCTTATGTGTGGCGCTATTGGATATCGACAATTTCAAACGGCTCAATGACACATTGGGTCACCAGGCGGGTGATGGCGCGCTCATCCACTTATCCAGCGTAATTAAAGAAGCGTTACGACCTAGTGATTCAGTGGCGCGTTATGGCGGCGAAGAATTCGTCATTATTTTGCCCGACACTGAACTTGATAAAGCCTATGAAACCATTGTGCGTCTACAACGAGAACTCACCCGCCAATTTTTTCTGCATAGCAATGAGCGTGTGCTGATTACCTTCAGTGCGGGGGTGGCACTACGTGCGCCACAAGAGGATCAAGAAAGTGTCGTAGGACGTGCCGACAAGGCGATGTATCAAGCCAAACAAGGGGGCAAGAACCAAGTGGTTGTCAGCCAATAGGTGCATTTATATGAATACTTTTTTAATCCGTTTTGCAGAATTCAACATGATGGCTAAAGTTTTTTCCACTGTTACCGATAACTGCTCTAACCGAGGTAAATGAACATTCCAAACCAAGGTGGTCGGCATCAAGCCGAATATCGAAGTAACCCGTTAAAGGAGAAATAAAATGCCCTCATATATCAATACCAACATTTCGTCATTAAACGCACAACGTAACTTGACGAGTTCTCAATCTGCACTGCAAACCTCTTTGCAACGTCTGTCGTCTGGCTTGCGCATCAACAGTGCTAAAGACGATGCGGCAGGCATGGCAATTTCCAGTCGTTTGACTTCCCAAATCAACGGTAACAGCCAAGCGGTACGAAATGCCAATGACGGTATCTCCCTGGCGCAAACCGCTGAAGGCGATTTGGTGCAAATCACTAACAACTTGCAACGTATGCGTGACTTGGCCGTGCAATCCGCTAACGCCACTAACAGCACATCTGACCGCGCTGCGCTGGATGCCGAAGTTCAATCACTGGCACAGGAAATTGACCGTGTGGCACAAAACTCATCCTTCAACGGTGTGAAATTACTGGATGGTTCGTTCTCATCCCAAGTGTTCCAAGTGGGTGCAGGCAATACCGCTAACGATAAAATTTCGATTCAAGCCATTTCCAGCGCACGTATCAATGCGATGGGCGGTACAGGTGCCACCACGTCATCCACTGCGACAGGCACCGCTGTAACGACCACATTGAATGCAGGCGACTTGACCTTGAATGGGGTACAAGTGGGCGCTTCGCAAGCAGGCTCGCTACCTGGTCAAAGTGCTGACAGTGCCTATCAAATCGCGGCGGCTATCAACGCTATTTCCGCCACCTCGGGCGTCACAGCAACGGCAAACTCGCACACTGTTGCAGGTGCGGCAGCCACGGTGTACACCGCTGTCGCTGCCAATACCTTTAGTCTTAACGGGGTAGCAGTGGGCGCTATTGCAGCGGGTACCAATGCGCAAGGTCAAGGCGCTAACGTTGCAGCAGCGGTTAATTTAGTGTCGACACAAACCGGCATCACCGCATCGGCCAACGCAACCACAGGCGCGGTCACCATGACAGCGGCTGATGGTCGAGACATCTTGTTTGAACTGAACGGCACAGCGGCGACGGCTGCGGCTGCGGCTGCCAACAAGGCAACTTTTTTGACACAAACGGGTTTCCTAACAGGCAACGTAGGTACTCAAGCTGATTTGGTTACTGCGCTGCCTGGTGTTGGGGCTGACAATCACGGCACCATCACGCTAAACAGCAGCAATGCAGCTGGCATTATTGCGGGTGGTGCTGCGGCAGCATCGGCTGGTTTCACACCCGGTGTTGGCGGTGTATTGGCTGTTGCCACCACGGTGTCTAATGTATCCGCAATCTCGGGGATTTCTGTGGCAACCGCTTCGGGAGCGACCAGTGCGCTGTCTGCGATTGATGGCGCATTGGCCACCGTGAACAGTTCACGTGCTTCGCTGGGTGCGTATCAAAACCGTTTCACCTCAGCCGTGAATAGTTTGACTACCACCTCGGAAAACTTGACCGCTTCACGTAGCCGCATCTTGGATACTGACTTCGCCGCAGAAACCGCGTCGCTGACTCGTAACCAAATCATGCAACAAGCAGGTACGGCGATGTTGGCGCAAGCGAACCAACTCCCAAGCAATGTGTTGAGCTTGTTAAAGTAAGTTAGGTGAGGATCCCAGCCAAGTCATCTTGGCTGGGGTTTTCAGATAAAGGAGAGGCAAAATGCTCATCCAAAATATAGACAATATGGCAACTCCCATAGTCGACAAACATCATGTGTCTGCGAATGTTGAACCTGCACAAGTTACCGAACCTGCCCCCAGTCACCCAACAGAGCAACTCAAAAAACCCTCTATTGAAAAATTACAAGGGATGGTCGAGGACATCAATCGCACCCTAAAACAAATGAATAAAAATCTTGAATTTAGTGTGGATGAGGCAACCAAGCAAACCGTAGTGAGAATGGTGGATACAGAAAGTGGTGAAGTCATTCGTCAGTTCCCTTCTGAAGAAGCATTAGGAATCGCACAATCTATCGAACAAATGAAACAAGGCGTGTTGTTCAAACAAAAGGCTTAGGCTATTTATCATGGCAACGACGAATTCAATCAGTGGCAGTACTGCCGTCAACGCAACCTCGGCAATTGGCACGAGTAGCATTGATGTAAATTCGATTGTTTCGCAATTGATGACCGTCGAACAACAACCCATTACCAAATTAAATACCAAAGAGGCTAGCTACCAAGCGAAGCTATCCGCTTATGGCAGTGTTAAAGGTGCGGTGTCGAGTTTTCAAACAGCGCTGCAAGGACTGAACAGTGTGAGCAAATTCAACACACTCAAGGTCACGTCCGCTGATGCCAGCGTGGCTTCCGCTTCTGCCTCCAGTATCGCGGTGGCAGGCACTTATTCTTTGGAAGTGACTAGCTTGGCGCAATCGCAACGCTTACTTGCCGCCGGTCAATCTAGCAGTACCGCCGCTATCGGCGCAGCAACTAGTACCACAGTCAGCTTTGATTTCGGCACGATCAGTGGTGGCACGTTAAGTCCCGTCACCAGCCAATACACTGGGGCGACTTTCACTTCGAGTGCCGCCGGCATCAAGACCGTTACGATTGATAGCAGCAACAATTCGCTACAAGGCATTCGCGATGCGATTAACGCCGCGAAAATTGGCGTGACCGCCAGCATCGTGAACGATGGTAATGCCAGCACTCCTTATCGTTTGGTGCTGTCGTCCGATAGTAATGGTGCAAGCGGCAGTATGAAAATAACGACCAGCGGCGATGCCAGTATCGGTAGTCTGCTCGCCCATGATCCCGCCGCCACGCAAAACATGGCGGAAAGTGTGACAGCGACCAACGCCCTATTCAAAGTGAACGGGGTATCCGTGAGCAAGCCATCCAACACGGTGTCGGATGTGATTCAGGGCGTAATGCTCACACTGAATAAAGTCACCTCCTCGCCCATCAACATCACCGTGGCGCGTGATACAGCGGGCATGAAAGATTCCATCAATGCGTTTGCCAAAGCTTATAACGACTTATCCACTACGCTAAAAAGCGTCAGCGCTTACGATCCCGTAGCAAAAAAAGGCGCGGCGCTGCAAGGCGACAGCGCAGTGCGGACACTGCAAGCACAGTTACGTAACCTATTGAGCACCTCAATTACGGGAACGACAGGCGGCTTGAACACATTGACCGACGTGGGCGTGAGCTTCCAAAAAGATGGTTCGCTGGCCGTGAATGCCAGCAAGCTAGATAGCGTCATGGCTAGCAACTACAGCGACATCGCTGGGTTATTTGCAGCGGCAGGTAAAACAAGCGATAGCTTGGTGACCTTTAACAATGCGACCAGCGCCACCAAACCAGGCAGCTATGCGCTGAACATTACCCAAGTGGCCACGCAAGGCAACTTAATCGGCAGCACGGCTGCTAATACCAGCATCACCTCTGGCGTAAATGATGTGGTTCACTTTACGGTGAACGGGGTGGCAGCTTCCATTACTTTGTCTGCCGCGACTTACACCGCTCAAACACTGATTGCCGAGCTGCAATCCAAACTCAACAGCGTGTCGGCACTTTCCACTGCGGGCATTTCAGTTGCCGTGACACAAAGTGCGGGCGTACTAAATCTCACCTCGAATAGCTATGGATCAATTTCCGCGCTCACCCTCACGGGTGGCAATGGCGCAGCCGATTTGTTAGGCATCCCCACGGCCAGCAACGGCGTGGATGTGCAAGGCAGTATCGGCGGCATCAGCGCCAGTGGTTCTGGACAGATATTGAGTTCGTTCGCAGGTGATACGCAAGGCTTGAGCATGGTCATCAATGGTGGCGCATTGGGCGCACGCGGCACGCTTAATTATTCCCATGGCTATGCCAATCTACTCAACACTTGGTCGAGCGCTATCGTGAGCACGGATGGACCGCTGGCCAGTGCCACCACAGGGGTGAACAACACGATCAAGGACTTGAGCAAACGTCGCACCGATTTACAAACGCGTTTGGTGGATATTGAACGCCGTTATCGCACGCAATTCACAGCGCTAGATTCAATGTTAAGCAGCATGAATCAAACCAGCGTGTATCTCACCCAACAACTGGCTAGATTGTGATTAGGGAGACACAAAAATGTATGCCAAAGCAGCGATTAATGCTTACACCAAAATCGGCATCGAATCTGGCGTGAGCGCAGCGGACCCACACCAGCTGATTTCGATGTTGTACCAAGGGGCAATACAGGCAACGGCCAATGCCAAGCACGCTATTTTGCGCAAAGATATTTCAGCTAAATGTGTGGCCATTTCCAAAGCCATCATGATTATTGACGATGGACTGAAGGCTAGCCTAGACAAAAAAGTAGGCGGCGAATTAGCACTCAATCTTGCCGCGCTGTATGGCTATTTGAGTAATCGTTTGTTGCACGCCAATGTGCACAATGACACTTACGCGCTGGACGAAGTTAGCCATTTGCTGCATGAATTAAATGAAGCATGGGAAAGCATTCGCCCCAAAACAAGCGCTGCAAATTCACCCTCAAAACCGTCCGGCGAAGTACGGATGATTTACGAAAAAGGATAGTTTTATGTGTGCGTCTCAAATTATTTCCGATTACGAATCCCTGTCTAATTTGACTAGACAGATGCGTCAAGCAGCCGTGCAAGGCGACTGGGATCATTTGCTTGAAATGGAAGTGCAGTGCAGACAGCACGTTGCCAATATGCGTTTGTTTGACGGCGGTACAGATTTAGATGAAGCGGCACGCAAGCTTAAAGTGAGTTTCATCCATTCAATTTTGGCGAATGACGCCGAGATTCGCCAACGAACCGAAGTGTGGATGCAACAGTTGCAACGCATCCTACATAACAACCATCAAGAAACTCGCTTGCAACAAGCTTACCAATCCGACTACTAATTCCAGGCAGAACATGCGTGATGTTACCTATCAATCCACTCAATATCGTGAAAGGAACTTCCCCCGCTAGCAAACCGCTAGTCACGCCTGTTTCTCAAAACCCTGCCGCCAAACTTGAATTGGGTTCACGTTTTCAAGGCTATGTGCAAGCACAGATTAGCGCAGGATTGTTTAAGGTACTGGTGGCGGGACAGTCCATCCAGATGCGTTTGCCATCGGCAATTCGCAGTGGCGAGATTATTCATTTACAACTGATCGCGGATAGCCCGCAGCTGAAATTCAGCCTTGCTGCTTCAAACTCGCCTATTTCAACGCAAGAAAAAATCGGTGCGGCCTCACGCTTTCTTTCCGACCTCGCGCAACTACCGCGCGAAAAGCCCAACCTCAATCCCCTTGCGGGTAACGCCATCTGGCAACCTGACAACACGCCCGACAGCACACAACTTGCCGCTGCCTTACGCAATGCCTTGGGCAATAGCGGATTGTTTTATGAATCACATCAGGCGCAATGGGTGCGCGGTGCGCGTAGCAAAGCGCAGTTATTGGTTGAACCGCAAAATCAATTAAAAGACCTGCGTGTCAGCGCGCAAGAATCAGCTTTAGCGGCGCGACTAGATACCTTAAATCGGGCGGAGTCGCCCACTGCAATCCGACAAACAGCGCAGATAAATACCGCTCAAACCGACTCGGCAGCGCCCTCTCCAGCCCCTGAAAAATTAGCCATAGCGCGCGAGTTATTACCTTTGGTGCAGCAACAGCTACACACCTTGGAGACCCATCAACTCACTTGGGTGGGGCAAGTTTGGCCTAATCAAGTGATGCAATGGGAGATACAGGGACAACCCGAACACGCCCCACGCCAGCCAGATGAGCGCCAGTGGAGCACCGAAATGGAATTGGCCTTGCCCACCTTAGGCGATGTCCATGCCAAGTTGATATTCACGGCGAATGGACTGAAATTAACCCTGCGCGCAAGTGATGAAAAGACCGTTGCACGCTTTAAGCACGATTTAGCGCTGCTACAAAATGCCTTAAGCAATGTGAACATTAACCTCAACAACGTCGTGCTAGAAAAATCATGAAGCGCCCTTCTCTACCCGCAAACCAACTTGCTGTTGCCATGACTTATGGCAACAGCGCAGGCGCGCCACACGTAGTGGCCAAAGGGCGCGGCTTGATTGCACAAGCCATCATCGAACGCGCAAATGAGCATGGAATCTATGTGCACGAGTCGGAAGAGTTGGTCGGGCTGCTGATGCAAGTCGAGCTGGATCAGGAAATTCCGCCACAACTGTATTTGGCCGTAGCGGAGCTGTTAGCTTGGTTATACCGCTTGGAGCACATAAATTCGCCCGCTAATCCAAGCTTTGAAAAGCCGAGTGCTAATTACTATGAACACGAGTGAACTAACTCGGACACGATGCCATGCATAAAGACATTCCTTTAAGAATCGAAATGACATGCAGTACAACGGATAGTAAACATAGCGTTACTTCAATCCGAGAGATTACTTCGGTGTTGCAACACATTGGCGAAATCGGCGCCAAGGTCGCGTTGTATTACGGCACGGCGGATGAATTCATTCTGACCACCCTGTTGGGCGTGGATAAAAACGGGATTTGGCTGGAGCAATCGGCAGACAACACCCACAATTCAAATTTGGCAAACTCACATCAACTGACCTTCGTCAGCTCACTCAATAAAGTAAAAATTCAATTTGTGACAGGCTTGCCGCATTTGGTGAATTACCAACACTATCCAGCCATCTTTATTCCCTTACCTGATTACTTGCTGCGTATCCAAAGACGCGAATACTTTCGCTTAATGACCCCCGCGCTCAATCCCCTTAAATGTTCCATTCCGTGCAAGCAAACACCCTTACATCAGACACGTGAAGTCACCATCATGGACATTAGCGGCGGCGGTATTGCACTCACTTGTGCAGAAAACGATACCGAATTAGTACCCGGTGAAAGCTACGAAAATTGCCGCATCGAAATTCCAGAATTCGGCACGCTTGTCGCGACAATCGCTGTTAAAAATTTAGCCATCATCGCTAAACCGCAAGGCCAACAATTCAAGCGTGCGGGATGTGAATTTGTAAATTTGGAAAGTGCATCGCAAATTTTGCTGCAACGTTATGTGATGCACTTGCAACGCATTTAAGGCGCGGCTGAACACCCCAGCCTTACACCTGCATGTTCATAATATCGTTGTAGGCCTGCACAAATTTATTGCGCACTTGCACGGTCATCTGAAAGTTAATGCCTGATTTTTGCATGGCAATCATGGTGTCGCTCAAGGTTACTTTGTCATCCCCCATCACAAACGCTTGTTGCATGGATTCTGATTTGGCTTGTGTGTGTGCCACCCCGTCTAACGATGATTTCAACACGTTGGCAAAATCTACCCGACTAGGTGCATTCGACTGCGTAGGCTCACGTAATCCGGCTGCTTTTGCAGCGATGCGCATTTGTGCCAATAGGTTATCTACTGCGGTTGTATTCATGGCTATTCTCCTTTTTCATGCTGGCACGATAGCCCTGCAAGACGCAGTGAGTGCCGCCGAAAAGCCGTCCAAATCCCCCTTTGTTCCGCCCTTCAAAATACACACCGAATCTGATAATGCACACAGTGACGCATTGGCTTAATCAGACGGAAGAAGCACACCTATCATGGCTGAAGAAACAAGCATTGCAGTATCCAAACTGGGGCAACTCAATCCCAAACAATGGGTCGGATTAGGTGTGGGGACAGCCGCACTCATCGCCCTATTAGTGAGCCTTTGGATGTGGGGGCAAGCGCCTGACTATCGGGTGTTGTACAGCAATTTATCCGATCGCGATGGCGGCTCTATTATCGAATCCCTGCAACAACTGAACGTCCCTTACAAGTTTGCTGAAGGCGGCGGCGCATTGTTAGTCCCTGCGAATCAGGTGTATGAGACGCGCTTAAAACTGGCTTCTCAAGGGCTACCCAAAGGCGGCACGGTCGGCTTTGAATTGATGGAGAACCAAAAATTTGGCATCAGCCAATTCGCGGAACAGGTCAACTACCAACGTGCTTTAGAAGGTGAGTTAGCCCGCTCGGTGCAAAGCATCGCTGCGGTGCAAGGTGCGCGCGTGCATTTAGCGATTCCTAAACCCACGGTGTTCGTCAAGGAGCAACAAAAACCCAGTGCCTCGGTGGTGCTGTCTTTGCATCAAGGTCGCTTGCTCGATTCCGCTCAAGTCAGCGCTATCGTGCACCTTATTTCCAGTAGCGTACCCGAGCTGTCGGCCAAGAGTGTGACCGTGGTGGATCAAAGTGGCACCTTGTTAAGTGCGAATCACGAAGGTGTGGGTAACGACGGCTTGGATGCAGGTCAACTCAAATATGTGCAACAAATCGAACAAAACTTTGTACGCCGCATTGAAAACATTCTGACCCCCATCGTAGGCGCACCCAATGTGCGCGCCCAAGTGACTGCGGACATTGATTTCTCGCAAACAGAGCAGACCGCAGAAACTTACAAGCCCAACCAAAACCCAGCTGAAAGCACGATTCGCAGCTCACAAACAGCCGAATCCAACACGGGCAACAGCCCCGCTACGGGAGTACCTGGCGCGTTGAGCAATCAACCCCCACTTGCCGCGACCGCCCCCATTGTGGCAGCAACGGGTGGCGCACCCGCCAACACCCCCGCCCCCCTCAATGGACATAAAGAGTCCACCTTGAATTACGAAGTGGATCGCACCATACGCCACACCAAATTGGCGATTGGCTCAATCAAACGGCTGTCCGTTGCCGTGGTGGTGAACAACCGCAAAACGATTGATGACAAGGGCGTGGTCAGTTTCACTCCCTTAAGTGAAGCAGAAAAAACGCAGATTTACGATTTGGTGCGTGACGCGATGGGCTTTGATAAAGAACGCGGCGATAGCTTGAATGTGCAGAACGCAGCCTTTAACGACGACAAAGAAACCCTGCCTGAAGTGCCGTTGTGGAAACAACCCGAAATGATTGAGTTGGCCATGAACGTGGCGAAATATTTGTTCATAGCAGTACTTACCTTAGTGGTGGTGTTTAGCATCATCAAGCCGGCTTTGCGACCTGTGACTGGCGAAACTGAAAAAACTGCCGATAACGATGATGATGCATCCGATGAGAGCCTGACAGATGCGGAAATAAAGGGTGAGGAAGCGCTCAATATCGAAGCGGGTGACGCACCCCTAACAACCGCGCCGCCTGCGCCCCCTTATGAACAAGGTTTGCAAGCCGCGCGCCAAATAGCGCAACAAGATCCAAAAATTGTCGCCAGCGTAATCAAGGATTGGGTGAACGGAAATGAGTAGCGGAATCGAAAAAAGTGCCATCTTTTTGATGACGCTCGGCGAAAGCGAAGCCGCCGAGGTGTTGAAATATTTGGAACCCAAAGAAGTGCAAAAAATTAGCAGCGCGATGGTGGCTTTGAAAAATCTCACGCGCGAGCAAATTACCGAAGTGTTTGATTCTTTCTTGGTATGCGCCTCTAGCAAAACCAGTATTGGCATGGATTCAAATGACTATATCCGCAACATGCTAAACAAGGCCTTGGGCGAAGACAAAGCCGCCGGACTGATAGATCGCATCATGCATAGCAGCGACACTAGCGGTATCGAAAGCCTGAAATGGATGGATCCTGGCGCGGTTGCAGAAATGATTGGTAACGAACATCCGCAGATTATTGCCACCATTTTGGTCCATCTTGAACCCGACCAAGCCGCCAGTATTTTGAAGATGCTCACGGTGCGCACGCGCAACGATGTGCTTCTGCGTATCTCCACCTTGGATGGGGTGCAGCCTGTGGCTTTGCGTGAATTGAATGATGTGTTGAGCCGGCTCATGTCAAGCAGTGGTAACAGCAAAAAAAATCTACAGGGTGGGGTTGGGACAGCCGCCGAAATCCTCAACTTTATGGGCGGCACGCTGGAAGCAGAGATGATGGAAAACGTGCGCACATACGATGCCGAGTTGGCGCAAAAGATCGAAGACAAGATGTTCGTGTTTGAGAATGTGCTGGAAATAGACGATCGTGGCATCCAACTTATCTTGCGCGAAGTTCAATCCGAATCGTTGATTGTTTCGCTCAAAGGTGCGAGCGAAGAGTTGCGCGAAAAGATTTTCAGAAACATGTCTTCGCGTGCCGCCGAGATGATGCGCGAAGATTTGGAATCAAAAGGCCCGGTCAAGTTGAGCGATGTAGAGGCGAACCAAAAAGAAATCCTCAAAATTGTGCGTCGCCTGTCCGACGAGGGGCTCATCGCATTAGGTGGCAAAGGCGAAGAAGCCTATGTCTAACGCACCTTTCTCACTGGCGGCACGCGCAGCCCAACAAGTGAATACGGCAAGCGGCTCTAGCTCACCTGCTTCCAAAGAACAGATGGCGACTTACCCCCATTGGAAATTAAATTCATTGGCGCAGCCCAATGCTGCCCCTGTCATTGAACAGACGGTTGATGCACAGGCATTAAAAGAAATACAACAACAAGCACATACAGAAGGCTTCAAAGCAGGACAGACAGAAGGCCATTTGGCGGGGCATGCAGCAGGCTACGCAGAGGGGGTGCAGCAAGCTCAAAGTGAAGCTGCACAACTCAATGCATTGATGCAAAGTATGCAAGCAAGCTTGAATGAGTTGGATCAACAACTGGCGCAATCACTGCTCGATCTGGCATTAGAAGTCGCGCGCAAAATGGTGCTGAAAACCTTGCAAATTAAGCCAGAAATTATTCTGGAAATCGTCAATGAAGCCATTGGTAGCTTGCCGCATTTAAATCAAAACGCCCATTTGATTTTGCATCCTGATGATGCACACCTAGTACGTACTCAACTGGGTGAACAGCTAACACACGGCGGCTGGAAAATTTTTGATGATGCCAAAATTGAACGCGGCGGCTGCCGTGTGGAGACCTCACATAGTCATATAGATGCGACTAATGAGGATCGTTGGCAGCACATCGTGGCTTCAATTGGACAGGATAAATCATGGCTCAATTGAACACTCACCATACGCAATGGAAAAACTTCCTCGCACAAGGACGCGACTACGTAGCGGAGTGCAATCCCATGCCCCCCAGCGGCCACCTCACCAAAGTCACGGGCCTCGTGATGGAGGCGGTGGGACTACAAATGCCGATTGGCAAAACGTGTGCCATTCACTTACCCAACAATCGGGTGGAGGCAGAAGTGGTGGGATTTTCGGGTGAGCGCCTATTCCTCATGCCAGAAAATGATGTGTTTGGATTAGTACCCGGCGCGCGTGTCATGCCGATTGAGGCATCGCATGTGCTGGCTTTAGGCGGCACACGCAAACCGATGCGCCGGCGTGCCATTGATGGTGCTAAACATTTGCCCGTAGGCAATATGTTATTAGGGCGTGTGCTGGACGGCGCAGGCAAGCCGCTGGACGAATTGGGCGATTTAGTCGATGCCGAATCTGCGCCCTTACAAAGCCGCCCGATCAATCCCTTACAACGCGCCAGCATCGATACCTCACTTGATGTGGGGGTGCGTGCCATCAACAGTTTGCTCACCGTAGGACGCGGGCAACGCATGGGGCTTTTTGCGGGTAGCGGTGTGGGTAAAAGCGTATTGCTGGGGATGATGGCACGCTACACCAGTGCCGACATTACGGTGGTCGGGTTAATCGGTGAACGTGGACGCGAAGTTAAAGAATTCATCAACGATATTTTAGGCAAGGAAGGTATGGCACATTCAGTGGTCGTTGCGACCCCTGCGGATACTTCGCCACTCATGCGTTTGCAGGGTGCGGCGTATGCCACCACCATCGCCGAATACTTCCGCGACCAAGGCAAAAATGTATTGCTCATTATGGATTCGCTCACGCGCTATGCCATGGCGCAACGTGAAATCGCACTGGCAGTCGGCGAACCGCCAGCCACTAAAGGCTATCCCCCGTCAGTATTCGCCAAGCTACCGCAACTGGTGGAACGTGCTGGCAATGGGGTGAACGAAGGGGGCTCAATCACTGCTTTCTACACCGTATTAACGGAAGGCGACGACCAGCAAGACCCCATCGCCGATAGCGCACGCGCCATTCTGGACGGTCACATTGTGTTGTCGCGGCACTTGGTTGAACAGGGACACTACCCCGCCATCGACATTGAAGCGTCGATTAGCCGCGTAATGCCACATTTGGTTTCGCCTGCCCATCTGGCTTTGGTGCAACGTTTCAAACACCTGTACTCCTTGTATCAACACAACCGCGATTTGATTAGCGTGGGAGCCTACGTGCATGGCAACGATGCCCTTGTAGATGAGGCGATTGCGCTGTATCCGAGAATGGAAAGTTACTTGAAGCAAGGCATGTTTGAAAAAGAATCCTCGCAAGACAGCTTTGCCCAACTTCATGCCTTGTTCACACACACTTAAGAGTGAGTTACATCATGCGCAAACCTTTTACTTTGCAACCCCTTCTCAACTTGGCCGTGCTGAAAAATGAATCTGCCACCCGCGAGTTAGGCGAACGCAACCGTCAACAGGGTGATGCACAAAGTAAGTTGGAAGCACTCCAACAATACCGTAAGGAGTATCAAGCCCGTTTGCAAGAAAGCACTCGCAGCGGCATGACACCCGCCGATTTGCGCAACTTTCAAAAGTTCATTAACAAACTGGATGCCGCCATTGAACAGCAACGCAAAGTGCTTGATCAGAGCAAACAATCGGTGCAACTGGGACGCGGTGAATTTCAAACCACACAACGCAAATTGAAATCATTCACCACCCTAGAAGAGCGTCATATCGAAGCGCAAAAGAAGGGGGAGGCGAAATCTGAACAACTTGCATCAGATGAGCACTCCGGCCGATTTGCGGCTTACCGCATGTTAAGTGCCAACGATAAAAACCATTAAGGAATGCTGCCATGCTCCTACTCGACACCCCCAATCTGCTCACTACGTCTCCGCCCGCGAATACTAGCCGCCCAGCCAATACTGGAACAGACTCACAATCGGGCAGTGCCTTCGGCGCTGTCTTGGCGAATCAACAACTGATTGAGGAAGTGCAACTGGTGGGTGTCGTGCAAGACAATCCTGCACTTGAATTAGCCAAAACCATGCCACTCAAAAACGAAAAGAGTGCGCTCGATAAAAAGCCCGCAAGCGATTCAGAAAAAATAAACACGCCACCAGACACCTACAACACCCTGCTGGCGATGCTGCAACCCTTGCAAGAGCTGCGCATTGCACCCACACAAAACAATACCGATGAGATTGACGCAAGCAAGCCGCATCTCAAGCACAGCAAGCTAGACGTTCCAGTAGAGACGCGACTGGCTGCAAAAACCGAATTGTCCAGCACAGCAGTCATTACACAGGGCGAATTAGGTAAAGGCAAAGCAACCCTTGATCGTACTGATGCAATGCAACTGGAAGCGCAAAAAATGCCTATCGTGCAGACAGGGCTTGCCCCCCTTGTCGAGCAAGCTGCCAGCCCCCTCGACACCCTCCCCCTTCAAACGCTCGCGCCCTTCACAGCCTCCGTGCTGTGGCAGGCCAATGCAGCAATTGGAAGCACGCCCGTCAATTCAAATGAATCCATTGCCACCCCTTTAGGTAGCGCCACTTGGGCAGATGATTTCTCACAAAAAATATCCTGGATGATGACCTCCAAGCAAGAGCAGATCGCCAAGTTGCACCTCAACCCACCTGATTTAGGCCCACTCGAAATCGTGCTGAAAATTTCCGACAGTCAAGCGACTGCCCTGTTCACCTCACCGCATAGCGCGGTGCGTGAAGCGGTGGAAAATGCGCTGCCTAAACTTCGCGAGATTTTGGCCGATAACGGAATTACGTTAGGTAACACCACGGTCAGCGACCAATCGAGTCGTGATGGCAACGCCGCCACATGGGGCGATTCGCAATCCCCTTCGCAAAATGCTCGCTGGCCTGCACCCACCACGAATCTCGTTGAATTGCCTGCGCCACCCAGCTTGCCAAGCCATTCTGCGCAGCGTCACCTAGGCCGAGTGGATACGTTTGCCTGATGTGAATTTGAAAGGCCGAGATGAGGGGAAACACCGGCCTTAATCGAAATATCGTGATAAAAAAATTTCCTCATAATTCCACCATAGACAAGGAAAACGAATATGTCCAAAGCCAAACCCGCCGCCGCCGCCACCGATGCTGCCCCTCCTGCCAAGAGCAAAAAGATGCTCATTATCATCATCGCTGCTGTACTGCTTGCAGGTGGTGGCGGGGCCGCATTTTTCCTGATGAAGCCCGCACCTGCGCCCGCCCACGCAGCGGTTGAAGAAGAGGAAGAAGCACCTGCACACGCCGTGCCGGCTAAATACGTAGAACTGGGCACGTTCACCGCCAACCTGCTACATGAGGAAGGTGATCGTTACTTGCAGGTAGCCATCTCACTCAAATTAACCAAGCCTGAGTTGGACGAAAAAATCAAAGCCAGCAGCCCAGAGATCATGCATCGCATCAATATGTTGCTGCAAAGTAAATCGCCTTCTGAACTGGCTAGCTTGAAAGGCAAACAAAGGCTGGCGGAGGACATTAAAGCGCAAGTGGAATTTGTTCTGGGCATTCGAAAAACTGAACCCAAACCGAGCCCTGCGCCTGTCATGGCAGCCAAAAATGAAACACCTGCCGATGCGCATGATGAAGGCCATGCCGCGTTGAAAGTAGAAGATGAGCATGCTGCAACGCAAGAAGAACACACCGAAGAAGCGCCCAAAAAGAACAAGGGCGGTGTTGCTGAAGTGTTGTTCACGTCCTTCATTATTCAATAACAAAATAAATTGATTCATAAAAATCATGAGCGAGTTTCTATCACAAGACGAAGTTGATTCCCTGCTCAAAGGGGTGAGTGGGGAAGCCGAAGATGCAACAGATTTAGTTGCAGCAGCACCCGGCGAAGTTCGCTCGTATAACCTCGCTTCACAAGAACGCATCGTGCGTGGGCGTATGCCCACCATGGAAATTATCAACGAACGTTTTGCTCGCTTGTTCCGCATTGGTCTGTTTAATTTCATTCGCCGCACGCCAGAAATTTCTGTGGGGCCTGTGCGTGTGCTTAAGTTTGGCGAGTTCATTCGCAATTTACATGTGCCCGCTAATCTCAATTTAATTCAAGCCAAACCGCTACGTGGCAATGGCTTATTCATCTTCGATCCCAATCTGATTTTTTTAGTTGTGGACAATATGTTCGGCGGCGACGGTCGCTTTCACATGCGCGTCGAAGGCCGCGAGTTCACGCAGACCGAACAACGCATCATTCAAAAAATGCTCGAAGTTGTATTTGATACTTATGGCAAGGCTTGGGAGGCTGTGCATCCTTTGAAATTTGAATTCGTGCGTTCGGAATTAAATCCACAGTTCGCCAATATCGCCACGCCTAATGAAGTCGTCATCGTCACCACTTTCGACATTGAATTAGGCGGCAACGGCGGTGCATTCCATACGTGCATGCCCTACTCCATGTTGGAACCGGTTAAAGACTTGCTCTACAGCACGATGCAGGGCGAGCACATGGCCGTAGATAAACGTTGGCTGCAATTGCTGTCTAAACAAGTGCAATCCGCCAACATCGAACTCATCGCCACATTGGGTGAAGCCAGCGTGACGTTGGAACAAGTATTGAAAATGCACAGCGGCGATGTCATCCCACTTAATGTCGACGAGAACATCACGGCTGAAGTGGATGGCGTACCGATGATGGAATGTAAATACGGGGTATTCAATAACCAGTACGCACTCAAGATTGAAAAGATGCTTACGATGCAAGAAGGAGAAAATCATGTCTGAAGAAAGCGTCACCAGCGATGCCATCTCTGCGGATGATTGGGGGGCAGCCATGGCAGAACAAGCTGCGCCACTCGAAGCGGCCAAACCGCATGCCTTTGAACAGTTTGGTTCGGGCACTGCCGCCACACCCAGCAATGATCTCGACATGATTTTAGACATTCCAGTGCAACTCACCGTTGAGCTGGGGCGTACCAAAATGCCGATTAAAAATCTGCTGCAATTAGCCCAAGGATCAGTGGTGGAGCTAGCAGGAATGGCGGGGGAACCGCTGGATGTGATGATTAACGGTTTCCTCATCGCCCAAGGTGAAGTAGTGGTGGTGAATGATCGACTGGGCATTCGCCTGACCGACATCATCACGCCTTCGGAACGCTTGCATCGTTTGAATCGCTAATATGCGCTACGCAATACTCTCCCGCTTATCCCTCGCCTGGCTGGCATTCAGTCAGTCCGCTATGGCCGTTGAAGGCACTCGCCCTGTGTACCCCGCGCCTGCGTCGGCAGTTAATTCGGGCGGCATCGTGCAAATTATTTTTAGTTTGTTGCTGGTGCTGGCCGCCATCGTCATGGTGGCGTGGCTGCTCAAACGCATGAACGTCACCCATCAAGGCAACGGCAGTCAATTAAAGGTGTTAGGCGGGGTCGCCATTGGTCAGCGCGAGCGAGTGGTGTTATTAGAAATTGAGGATACTTGGTTGGTGGTGGGTGTTGGCCCAGGTCAAATTCGCACGCTGCACACTTTGCCCAAATCGAACGCAGTCAATCCCAATGTCAGTCTCGCGCCCCAGCCCATCCCTTTTAACGCCTGGCTAAAACGATTCGTCGAGAAACGTAATGAGACCTAATCTCTCACTTGCTGTGGCTGCGTTTTGTGCGCTGTTAATCAGCGCTGGCAATGCTGGGGCTGAAACAGGTTTGATGGCTATCACCAGCGCACCCACGGCGGGCGGCGGGCAGACCTATAGCTTAAGTTTGCAAACATTATTACTGCTCACCTCGCTCAGCTTTCTACCGGCCATCTTGCTGATGATGACGGGCTTCACGCGCATCATCATTGTGCTTTCGTTGTTGCGCTCGGCAATTGGCACGCCCTCCTCGCCGCCCAATCAGGTATTAATTGGCTTGGCGTTGTTCCTTACTTTTTTTGTTATGTCGCCCGTGTTGGACAAAATTTATGTCGATGCGTATTTGCCCTACACCGACAATAAAATGAGTTTGCAACAAGCGATGGAGAAAGGCAGCGTGCCATTAAAAACTTTCATGCTGCGCCAAACACGCGAGTCTGACCTGGCCTTGTTTGTGCGAATTTCAAACAGTGAACCGCTACAAAGCGCCGCTGAAGTGCCGTTACGTATTCTCGTTCCAGCCTATGTCATCAGCGAATTGAAGACCGCCTTTCAAATTGGCTTTGTGGTGTTCATTCCTTTCTTAATCATCGACATGGTGGTGGCCAGTGTTTTGATGTCGATGGGGATGATGATGGTGTCGCCCGCTGTTATTTCCCTGCCTTTCAAAATTATGCTGTTCGTGTTGGCGGATGGTTGGAACCTGTTGATTGGCTCCTTGGTGCAAAGTTTTTATACCTAATTTTCATCTCTCATCATGACTCCCGAAACCGTAATGACCTTGGCACAACAAGCGATGGAAATGACGCTGATGATTGCTGCGCCACTGCTGCTTAGCGCACTGGTGGTGGGGTTGGTGGTCAGTATTTTTCAGGCAGCCACGCAGATTAATGAAATGACGCTGTCCTTCATCCCTAAGCTATTGGTGATGTTTCTCGTGCTCATGTTGAGCGGCTCTTGGATGATTGGAACAATGGTGGATTACGTGCAACGTTTGTTCGGCAACATTCCTTGGATGATTGGATAAGCACATGATTAGCTTTACCAGTGCACAGCTAGATGCATGGCTGGTCGCTTTGGTTTATCCCTTGGCACGCATCCTCGCGCTCATCGCCAGCTCGCCCATTCTGGGCAATAAACAAGTACCCGTGCGCGTCAAAATTGGTCTCGCAGTGATGCTTACTTTAGTCATTGCGCCCACGCTTAACGACTTACCCCAAGTGGCCGTCGGCTCGGCAGCGGGGCTGTTAATTCTGATCCAACAAATCATTATTGGCATTGCAATGGGGTTCACATTGCGCCTCATTTTTACGGCAGTGGAAATGTCAGGAGAACTGGCGGGCTTACAAATGGGGCTAGGGTTTGCCAGTTTTTATGACCCCTTGAATGCCTCATTCACCCCTATCATTGCGCAGTTCATGGGCATCTTTGCCGCATTGGTTTTTCTCTCACTAAATGGTCATTTGTACATGCTCGCGGGTTTAGCAGAAAGTTTTCAAACCTTACCTATTGGCAACATGATGTCGGATAAAGGCATCTATGCACTGGTGAGTTGGGGCGGCAGCATCTTCGCTTTTGCGCTGCAACTTTCTTTACCTTTACTGGCGGCATTGCTGATTACCAATTTGGCGCTCGGCATCCTGACGCGCGCCGCACCCCAACTTAATTTATTCGCGGTGGGCTTTCCTATCACGCTCGCCATTGGCTTATTCGTGCTCGCCTTATCCATGCCCTACTTCGCCCCCCTCCTGGACAAACTACTGCACGCAGGATTAGACAGCATGCTCAACGTGGTGCAAATGGCGCACTAACAATCCTATTCTTTAGCCGCCCCATCAGCGAGATGCCTCAAAAAGAATTAGCCAGCTGTTTAGCCTGTTCAGATTGTTCACGCACGGCGGCAGTAATCTCTTCCGCACGCGCTGGATCAATACCGAGTGCTTGCCATTCTTCTGTGCTGGTTTGTATGTCCACTGTTTCGTGAATGCCGAATGAGGGTAATAATTTTTCAGCCAGATTTAACAAAGAGACCAAGGGTTGGCCCGGTGCGGCTTCTTCTACATCAGGCGTGTGGTGGTAGCGCAGCACCGAAATGATCCGTTCCGGTAAATCCCAATGGCGCGCCAATTGAGCGCCCATTTCCCCATGTGACACTTCGACCACTTCCGCTTCAATCTCGGATACATCGCGTGCAGGTTCTGCCGCGAGCTTTCGCTGTAGTGTGTCGCTTAACTCTGCATCAAGATAATCCAACACCATGAAGCCAATATCGTGCAGCAATCCACACAGAAAAATTTCGTCATCCAAAGGGCGCGTGCGACTAGGCATAGCCCGCGCCAAAATGCGCATCCCCAAAGCAACCCCCAGGCTATGTAGCCAAAGCTGTTGCATGTTAAGTAGCCCCGTCGGATGACGCTTCATCGTGGACATCATCGCAATCCCCACCGCGACTGATTTAACCCGTGTGAGGCCCAGCAACATGGTGGCATCTTGAATCGAACTGACCTGCTTGGATGCCCCAAACAGCGGGCTGTTAGACAAGCCGATGATGCGAGCTGAAATCAGCGGATCGGCCTCGATGAGCTTTAACAACTGCAATTCACCTTGGTTGGTATCTAGCGATAGCGTCAGGATTTTTTGCGCGATGACAGGCATCGCCGGCAAACTGTCTAAACCATTTATGGCGGCTTTAATAATGACGGGCATATGTGCGTTCATGTTCGTTCCCCTTGATTGATAAAAAACTTACCTACAAGAAGGATTTCGGCACAAAGAGAAATTTCTTTAATCAATTTTTACTGCGTCATAGAAAGCGAGAAAGAATTAGGAGAGGCGCTCTATGTGGAAAGAAAAACGCCCCGCGTATCGGTCTACCCAAGGTAATCAAACAAAGACAATCCTGTTACTTTCACGAAAGACTTTTGCGCGGCTTGCAAGGTCATTTGTTGCTGGGTTAAGTCGCTTAATGCTTTGTTGTAATCCACATCCTGCAACTGTGACAGCGTTTGTTTTAACTGCACGCCCATGCTCTCTCCCGATGCCTGCAATGCATCTAATTCTTGCAAGCGCAGCCCTAATGATGAACGGATGCTCAACACATTGTTTAAGCTGCGATCCATGTTATTGAGCGCGTTGTCGATGCCTTTAGTCAGGGCCGTAGATTGTGCAACGTTGCCTGCGGCAACTGGGGTATTCAATGTCCCTATCAAATCAGAAAGTGTCTTAAAGATGCTCACATTGACGCTGGGGCTGATGCTAAATTGATCGCCGGCTGCGGGGCCACCTTGCAGGTCAAATTGCATGCCCTCAAAACTAATTTGCTGTCCGCTCACATACGGTTGCGCCATCATGCCCGCAACTGGCAAGCCCGTTCGGTTGTTGGTTACGGTATAACTGTTGTCGATGGGCGGCGCGATATTAAACACATCCCCACTCGCGGGTGTGCCTTGAACATTCAAGCTGATACCGTTGAAAGTGATTGGCGCGCCACTGTTGTAGGGTTGCGCCGCCAACACAGTAAGCGCAGGAACGGCGCTAACATCGGTGACATCAAAAGTCGTGGCGGAAGTGAACGTGAGGGTGTAGTGCGTGGCAGGATTGCTCCCCGTCGCGGTGCTAATCGAAGCCGTTCCCGCGTTAGGGGTGCCTGCTTGCGTCAGCAGCGTGGCAAAAGCCAGCGTGTAGCTATCGCCTGTCAGCAATGCCGTATCTGTTACCCCGCCCATTCCAATCACCCCAGTGCCTACATTGGCGCTAGCCGATTGTGTGGCAAACGTACCATTGCCATTTTTTATGCGCATAAAAATATCCGCACCACTGTCGGTCGAAGCTAATTGGCGCGAAGCAGAAACTTGCATGGCGCGTTGTCCGTCATCCCCCGCATACAGCGTGATACCAGACACATTGACGAAAGGCTGCGTGCTCGACTGAAAACCCGAAAACAAATAACTGCCCGCGCCATCCGTGGTATTCGCTAATCCAATCAATTCTTGCAAACGCTCATTAAGCCCTGTGGCAATGGTGCGTCTATCTGAATTGTTGATGGCACCATTACCCGCCGAAATGGCGGCCACCTTTACGTCTTGCAGCAAAGAGGTGACGCTCTGCAATGCGGTCTCGGCAAGCGAGGTGTTATGTCTAGCTGCCAATCCATTTGCACCGTATTGCGTGTTAATCGAATCGGAGTGACTAATTTCCAAGCTACGTGTGGCCGCAACGGGATCATCGGCAGGAGACAAAATGCGCCGCCCCGTTGCCACTTGTTGTTGCGTTTGAATTAAACGCGCCTGCTGTTGCGTCATAGCGCTGACGTTGCTGTCAAAAATGGTATTGGAACTGATACGCATCACACACCTACCTTCCGATGGTCAACAAGGCGTCAAACATGGTGTTGGCAATCTGCATTGCTTTAGCCGCCGCCTGATAAGCCCGTTGGTAACGCAATAAATTAGCCGCTTCCTCATCCAGATTTACGCCAGATACCGACTGCTGACTCTGCACGGTTTGGCTCACCATGCTGTCCTGCGCCAAACTGGTCACGGCAAGTTCACTGGTCTTGGCGCCAATTTCGCCGACCAATTGTCCATAGCCGCCTTGCAAGCTCGCCGTACCATTCGCCAATAGATTCTGCGTTTGCATGGCAGCCATGATGAGTGCATTGCGATTATCGCCACTGCCATTGATATTTTTGCTCACGTTAAACGTATCGCCGCTCGCAGGGGTGCCGCTAATTTGTGCGCTCCATCCGTTGTAGGAAAGATTGATGGGGGTGCCGGGTGTATAGCTCACCGGCGTGGCGGACACATCCGGCACAGCGCCCGTCACGGTATAAGTGGGCAATGTCGCGGGAGGGGCAATCGCGTTGAAGGTCACACTAAAGGGTTGCTGTAAATTGAGTTTGCCACCTAACACCACTGCCCCCCCCACATTGGTCTTGGCAGCACTGGCGAGCATGGCATTACTCGCCACATCTTTCACCAAACTAAATGCATCGCCTGTGCTCGGCGTGCCGACCACATTCACTGTCCAACCGTTAAATGAAATGGGCGCGCCTGTCGAAAAATTTCCGCTGCCTAACACCGTGTTGGTCGTGCTATCTGTCACGGTGTAGGTCTGGGGAACGAGCAAGGGATCGGAAAATGCAATACTCATTGGCGACGTATTCAGGGTGGCGCTACTCATCACCGCCGTCCCTGTATTGGCGGCACCTGTCATCGTGCGCATCGGCATGGCAGCTGCAATTTTTGCGGGGTCCGTCGTAAGCAAGGCAATATCGCGTGCGGCATTGGCGGTGGGACGAATGAGATAGGTGTCTCCCGCCTGCATCGCGCCTGCGCTCAAACTGACGGCAAAACCATCCACATTAACGGGGCTAGTCAGTGAGGTGCCCAGATTGGTCACCGCGTTATCGTTCAAACGCAGCATCGAATAATTTGTGCCATCAAAGCGCAATTGATAATCACTGGTGGTGAGCCCCGCCACATTATTGATGGTGGCAACAACCGAACTAATGCCCGTATTGTTTGCGCCCTTATCCACGCGAGGTGCGGCCACATTGAGCAGTGCAGCACCCATCGCGCCATTCAAGTCTTGACCTAATTGATTTTGCTGATTGATGCTGGCCGCCAATCCCAATGCAACACGACCTAACGCATTGCGCGCAGGTTCCAAACTTTGGTCACGGAATGCAAGATAAGCGCCTAGATTGCCGCCTTGCAAACTGCTCTGTTGCAAAGCAATGAGTTTGCCGTCATTCAAATAATTCACTTCCACTTTACTGGGGTCGGTCGCGGCTTGCGCCACCCGTAACGACATCGCTTGCTCACCAATGACCATTGCCTGACCGTTGCCTACGAAAACGCTAATCGTCCCGTCCGGTTGCGCCTGCGCACTGGTTTTAATTTCGCTGTTCAATTGGCTAACCAATAAATCTCGTTGGTCGAGCAAGTCATTAGGCAGCTGCCCTTGCCCCGCTGCAACTGCGCGTTTGATATTGCCATTCAGGGTGGCAATTTGCTGTGCGTAGCTGTTCACGATATTGACGCTACTGGTGATTTGCCCAGTAATTCCGTTGCCGATGTCTGTTAGGCGCTGGTCGATACTCTTGAAACGATTGATTGCAAATTGTGCATTGCCCAACATGGTTTGCCGTGCTGGCACAGAATCAGGCGTATTCGCCACGCCATTCACCGCCTTGAAAAAATCTTGCATGGCTGGTGCAGCGCCTGCCACAGGATCGGCCAGGATGTTGTCGATTTGCTGCATGGCCATGTGATAACTGCTCAAATAAGACGCTTGTGTCTTTTCCTGTAACACTTGAGTGGTGAGAAATTCATCATAGATACGCTTCACCCCGGCCACATCTACGCCTTGCCCAATAAAACCTGCGCCAGAAGATTGTGCCGTGCGCGCGCCCAATATAATTTCCTGCCGTGTAAAACCTGGCGTACTGGCATTGGCGATATTGTGTTCGGCTGTTGATACCCCCAGCAGCGCTGCATTCATACCGCTTAAAGCCGAGGTGTATATATTGGTTCCCATGATCTTCCTTTAGTCGCACAGTGATGGACTCACTTGGGTTATCGGCACGTTGTCCGCTAACTTTAGGGGCTTATTCAAACTAAATAATTGACGCCCAATAATCCATTAGCCAGTCAGACTTAAATTCAAACTTTGCATCACACGCGTTAATTTATTGGCGTACTGCGGGTCGGTGGCGTAGCCCGCCGTTTGCAAGGCTTGCGCCATCCCTGCTGCATCATCACGGTGTTGCAGCACCGCCGCGTAACGCGGATGCTGACTTAATAAAGTCGCGTAATCTTTGAATGCATCCGCATAAGAGGCATAAGCGCGAAACTTCTCAATTTGTTTGCTGGGCACCCCATTGTTGTATTCCGTGGTGGTCACTTCGGCAATCTGCCCTGCCCAAGTCGCATTCGCCTTGATGCCAAATAAATTGTGGCTTTGACTGCCATTGGATAGCCGTATTTCGTGCTTGCCCCAACCACTTTCGAGTGCGGCCTGCCCTAATATCAACTGCGCAGGCACGCCACTAGCTTGGCTGGCTTGCAGAGCATGCGGCAACATTTTCTTCACAAAATCTTGTTGCACACTGCCCGTCAAAGTTGAAACTTGCTCCGCATTGCCCATCAAATTCGCGCCATTCATTTGCGGCGTAGCCGCGCTGTTACGCGTTAATTGCTTAACCAAAATATCTGCCAAGCCCACGCCCCGGCTGGACATGTTTTGCGCCAACTGTTGATCCAACATGCCCGTAAATAGCTTGGTCTGTTCACTTTCAAACAGCCCCTCTTGCGGCGTGGCTTCACGCATACTTTTCAACATCATATTGAGAAACACCGACTCAAATTGTTGTGCTGCCGCCTTCAGCGCTTGATCGGGCGCATGCTTTGCCAAGGCACGCAGTTGAGTTAAGTTTTGCGTATCAATCGCTAGGTTGGCATTGCTGTCCATGCGCTTGAGCATTTAGATCACCTCCAACTCCGCGTGTAATGCTCCCGACGATTTCATCGCTTGCAAAATCGCCAGCAAATCTTGTGGCGTTGCACCCATCGCATTCAGCGCCTTCACCACTTCACTTAATGTTGCCCCCTTGGGCAGCTGTACCACCCCCCCTTTGTCCGCTTTAATTTCGATAGAGGCCTTGTCGGTTTGCGCCGTTGTTCCCATCGACAGTGCATTGGGTTGGCTCACCGTGCTGTCCGAATTGATCACCACTGACAGATTGCCATGGGCGACGGCACAGTTATCCAACAACACGGATTGGTTCATCACGATAGAGCCGGTGCGCGCATTGATAATGACTTTAGCCGCACCGGTTGCGGCATTCACTTGCAGATTTTCAATCTTGGAAATAAAGGCGATGCGCTCGTTACCTGCGGGTGAGCGCACTTCAATCAAGCGGCCATCAATGGCTCTGGCCGTACCAGTTTCAACATACACATTGACCACATCCACCACGCGCGCAGCAGTAGTGAAATCGCTGGTGTGCAACTCCAGATAAATAAAGTCGCCCTGCCCAATCACGGTTGCTACCGCACGTTCTACCGTTGCCCCCGCAGGCACACGGCCCACACTCAAATGATTCACTTGTACCGATGCCCCGCCCGCTGATGCACCCACACCGCCCACCAAAACATTCCCTTGCGCAATCGCATACACCTGACCATCCGCCCCCTTGAGAGGCGTCATTAACAGCGTGCCACCCCGCAAACTTTTAGCATTTCCGATTGAAGATGCCGTGATATCAATGGTTTGCCCAGCACGCGCAAAGGCAGGTAAAGAGGCGGTCACCATGACCGCCGCCACATTTTTTAATTGCAGAGAAGTACCTGGCGGCAGGGTGACCCCCATTTGCGACAACATGGTGATGGTGCTTTGCACGGTGAAAGGCGTTTGCGTGGTCTGGTCTCCGCTGCCATCCAGCCCCACCACCAAGCCATAGCCTAATAATGGGTTGTCGCGCACGCCTTGTATGTTGGCTAAATCTTTGATGCGCTCTGCCCAAACATTCAGCGAACAGCATGCCAGCAACACCAGCAACCCGTAATTGAATAAACGTTTCATCGCGCTACTCCTTAAAACGGCAACACAGTCGTAAAGATGCGTGCGAACACACTGGTGATATCGGACGTATCCAGATTCGTCGCGCCTTTATATTCCAAATGCACATCCGCCACTTTGGTCGACAGCACACTATTAGTCGCACTGATGTCGGTCGGATTCACCACCCCCGAAAAACGCACGTATTCATCCGAGTGACGAATGCTCACTTGCTTCTCGCCCGCCACTCGCAAATTGCCGTTCGATAACTGCTCAATCACCGTGGCGGTTAATGTGCCGCTAAACGTGTTCGTACCAGAGGCATCGCTCTTGTTGCCCGATTTCACCCCACTGCTACCCGACATGCCGCCCGGAATACCCGGCGTAGTAACCAGCAAGCTGCCCGTATTTTCGAGGGTTGTGCCTGACTTACCGCTTGCCGAAGTCGTCTCCACAATTTGGATGGTCAAAATGTCTCCTACCCTGCGTGCATGTCTATCTTCAAACAAAGGACGATCAGTGATGCCTGCTTGATAAATGGCACCATTAACGGGTGTCAGCGCGAGCGGCCTGGGTGGAGGAGCCACGCTAAAAGGCTGCTCGATATGCGTGGCGGGTACGCAAGCGACTATTGAGGTCGTCAATCCCAGCATCGCTATCCACTTGATAAAGGTTTTCATAAGCGCCTCTTTATATCTGCGTCAACTTTTGCAACATCTGATCCGAGGTCGTGATTGCTTTTGAATTGATCTCATACGCACGTTGCGTTTGAATCATGTTCACCATTTCTTCCACCACGTTCACATTGGACGTTTCCAGATAATTTTGATTCAGCATCCCCGTGCCATTGGTGCCAGGCACATTGGTACTGGGTGTACCTGAAGACGCGGTCTCTTGGTAAATGTTGCCCCCCATGCTTTGCAAGCCCGACGGATTGATGAACGTTGCCAATTGCAAACTACCCACTTGCACGGGTGCTGCTGAACCTGCTTGCAGCACCGAAACAATGCCGTCACTGCCTATCGTCACACTGGAGCTGTTGGCGGGAATGGTGAGCGCGGGTTGCACCGTAAAACCGTTGGCAGTGACAATTTGCCCTTGGCTATCGCGCTGAAATGAACCATCACGGGTGTAGCCCGTCGTGCCATCAGGCAACAGCACTTGAAAAAATCCCGCGCCTTGAATCGCCACATCCAATGCATTACCCGTCTGTTGTAAATTGCCTTGCGTGTGGATGCGTTCTGCCGCGACGGGACGCACCCCTGTACCAATCTGCAAGCCCGATGGGATTTGCGTTTGCTGCGAAGACTGCGCGCCGGGTTGGCGCAAGGTCTGATACAACAAATCTTCAAATACCGCGCGAGAACGTTTGAAACCATTGGTACTCACGTTAGCTAAATTATTGGAAATCACATCCATCTGCGTTTGCTGCGCATCCAGACCTGTTTTGGAAATCCATAAGGAACGTATCATGCTGGTCACCTTTTCAAATTAAGCACATCAACCGGCCACATTCAGTAGCTGCCCCGACTTCTGCGCATTGTTGTCCGCACTCTGTAGCAACTTCATCTGCATATCGAATTTACGTGCGAGGGAAATCATATTCACCATCGCCTCTACTGAATTCACATTGCTATCTTCCAAGTTGCCCGACATTACCGTCACCTTGGCATCAGCCTCGGCGACCGCCCCACCTTTCAAGCGAAACAGACCATCCCCGCTACGTTCCAATTGCGCGGTAGGGGGATTAACCAATTTCAGTCTGCCCACGACCACGACGGATGTCGCCATTGAGCCGCTAGGCACCGTGGAAATTGTGCCGTCTTTTGCAATAGTCACTGCGGTGTCAGGCGGAATGGTGATAGGGCTGCTGTCACCCACCACATTCATGCCCGCGCGGGTCTGTAACACGCCATTCGAGGTCACCTGCAAACTACCATTACGCGTGTAAGCCTCTTTGCCATCCGCGCCCTGCACCACCAGCCAACCCTCGCCATTCACTGCCACATCCAGTTCGCGTCCCGTTGCTTGAAACGCACCTTGGCTAAAATCCGCACCCGCTGTGGAATCCACCACAAAAACGCGTGTGGGCAAACCTTCTCCCACCAAGGGCACGGCACGAAAAGTGTCGAGTGAAGCGCGAAACCCGGGCGTGTTGAGATTGGCCAAATTCTCCGCAACCGCAGCTTGTTGCTGCAACACATGCGAAGCACCAGTCATCGCGGTATAGATCATTCTGTCCATGTCGTTCTCCTACATCAGGCGGCTTATCTCAAACTTACGAGCGTTTGCAAAATCTGGTCTTGTGCTTTGATGGTTTGCGCATTGGCCTGATACACGCGTTGCGCGGTAATCATGTTGACTAATTCTGCGGTCAGGTCGACGTTGGAATCTTCCACTGCTGACGATTGCAGCAGTCCCAAACTGGCTGAACCAGGCACCCCCACCAAGGGGCCGCCCGAGGCAAACGTCTCCACCCACTCGTTATTGCCCACAGGTTGCAAGCCTTGCGGATTAGTGAAATTGGTCAGCAACATTTGCCCCATCGCCTTCGTCTGACCATTTGAATAACGGCCGAGAATCGTGCCGTCTGCCCCTGTACTAAAACCGTTCAAGCGCCCCGAGGTATAGCCGTCCTGCGTCAAACTATTCACCCCGAAACTGCCGCCGTATTGTGAACTGTTAGAAAAGTCAAAAGTCAGCGACTGGGGGGCTGCGCCAGGCGGATTAAATACGGCAGAAGTGACCTGTCCCAAGGCCAACGGGGCTGCTGCAACTGGGCTGGTCAGCTTGCCCAGCGCATCAAAGGTCAGGGTAGATAAGGGCGTGCCCGCCACGGGCAACATCGCATTGTCGATCGTGAGAAAGGTGTTCCACGTATTGCTGGATGATTTTTGGAAATACAAAGAAGCTATATGGCTCGCCCCCAAGCTGTCGTAAATCGTTAAGGAGGTGGAGTTGTTATAAGTATTGGGATTAGTCGGGCTAAAAGTCCCCGCGCCTGCGCTAGGTACAGGCACCGCCCCGCCAAATAAACCCGTGGCCGCTGTGGCCGCATTACCCGACAGCGCAAGCGTTGAAATCGTGCCTACTGAATTGGAATTGAGCGTCATCACACCCGCTGCATTCGCCGTCACCGTAATCGACAAAGGAGGAGTGGGTGGAATCGCAGCCGCAGCCAATTGTGTGTTCGCCAAATTTTGCACCGTACTCGCCAGTAAGGCGGGCGTATAGGTTCCCGCTGGTACGGTGAGGGTGACGGGCGCCGCACCATTCACGTTCATGGTTAAGGAATCATTCGTGCCCGTCACAATGGTTAAGCCCGCCGCAACCGTACCTGCGACCGTGCCTTGGCTCAAACCCGTGGGAAAGGTGGCTCGCGAATCCAGATTCGCCCCCACCGATACGGGAACACCGCCACTAGCCAGATTAGAAGTTTGCTTGGGTACTAAATCAGCGGTTGAAATTTGCAAGGGAGCAGGCTGCGCCGTGGTAATTAAACCCGAGGTGGGATCAGGTAAATAGCCCGTGATTTTGTGACCTTGGTTATTCACGATGAATCCGTTTTTATCCACTTGAAATTGCCCATTGCGGCTATACAAAATCGCGTCATTTGTATCAATCATTCTGAAGAAGCCCTGACCGCTAATCGCAATGTCCATCGAGTTAGCAGTGTTGGTGATATTGCCCTGCGTGAACATTTGCGCCACAGCGGCCAACTTGGTGCCGGTACCCACTTGAGTGGCGCCGCCACCGGAAAGTGACACCGCAAATAAATCGGCAAATTGTGCCTGCGATTGTTTGAAGCCCACTGTGCTCGCATTGGCTACGTTGTTACCAATCGTATTTAATTGGCTCGATGCTGCATTCAGTCCGCTCAATCCTTGTTGAAAACTCATGATGGTCTCCTAGAAATTTATAAAATTTGAATAATTTGGGAGAGCGCAATACCTTCCATCGTGCCCACGCTCAACAACACGCCATTGCCGCCCTGATTCACACTGTTCACCACACCAAATTGCAAAGGAGTGGCGGCCACATTCACCCCGCCTTGGGAGGCATTCACGGCAAAGGTGTATTGACCATCGGCCACGCTTGCCCCCGTGCTGTCTGTGCCATCCCATTGCCATTTGCTAATACCCGCAGGCAGCGCGCCCAAGTCCAAGGTGTTCACCAGCGCGCCCGATTTGTCGTAAATGGATACGGTGGCGTGTTCAGCCGATTGCGGTAACTCAAAGCCGCCTATGCCCGCGCCGTTGTTCAACTCAATCGCACTGCCCTCAATCAACACACCATGCCCAATCATGTTGGCCGCTTGTAACGATTGATTGGAAGTCATGCTGTCACTCAACGCTTGCAAGGTGACATTCAACTTGTCGATACCCGTCACCGTACTCAATTGCGCCATCTGCGACGTAATCTGTGCGTTGTCCATTGGGTTGAGTGGGTCTTGATTTTTAAGCTGTGTAACCAGTAATTTCAAAAAACGATTTTGTGTTTCTGCCACGGCGGACGTTTTATTGCTGTTACTTCCGCCAGCATTCATTGCGTTAAATAATGAAGCCGTAGCGTTGTTATCTTGTAGAGCGCTAACCATGATGATTTCCTTTCATTACTGACCAATGGTCAGCGTCTTAAGCAATAAGGTTTTAGAGGTGTTCATGACGTCGACATTGTTTTGGTAGGCACGCGATGCTGAAATCATATTCACCATCTCATCCACCACATTCACGTTAGGCATGGCCACATAACCCTGTGCATCCGCCATCGGATGTTTCGGGTCGTACACCATTTTCATGGGCGCGTTATCTTCGATGACTTGCGTTACTTTCACCCCTTGCGCACCACTCGCATCCACCGCAGTCGCGCTGAACACCACTTGTTTAGCGTGATAGGGCTTGCCATCCGCACCGGTCGCGCTGTCGGCATTCGCCAAATTACTCGCCACCACATTTAAGCGTTGTGACTGCGCTGTCATCGCAGAACCAGAAACATTGAAGATATTAAATAGCGACATGATTTACCCCTGAATAGCCGACATGACTAACTTGATGTCCTCACTGATGAACTTGACGCTTGCTTCATAGCGCAAGGCGTTGTCGGCAAATTGCGCGCGCTCGACATCCATCTCCACCGTGTTGCCATCCGCGCTAGGTTGTAGCGGCTTGCGATACAACGCGGGCGCACCCAAAAACGCACCCTCTGCGTTACCTGAAGAATGTACTGCCGCTGTTTGAGTCAGTGCCAATTTTGAGGGAGTGCCTGCGAGGGCATTGTTTAAGGCACTGGCAAAATCAATGTCGCGCGCTTTGTAATTGGGCGTATCGGCATTCGCAATGTTGGAAGCCAACAATTCTTGGCGTGCGCCACGCAGACTTAATGCCGTTTGATTAAAGCGGAATGCCGCATCGAGTTTGTTAATCATTTTGCCCTCCCACGTCTCTATGAATCCCTTACGTGGAAGGCATACTACGGCGCGTTGAGTCTTTCTTATCTGCCGATAAGAAGCGAATTACCCGTTCAATTCAAAGCATAATTTTGCAAACTTAGTCGCACAATGCGAGCATGAAAAAATTCTTATTCATCCTCGTTGCAACGTTGCTATGCCCCGCTTCTGCTTGGTCGGTGGCACAAGACCATCAAGCAATACGTGACTGTGCAACTGCCTTCGTGCAACAACAAATCACGGCTGTGCCTGGCACGCCACGCTTTGAAGTGAGTGCGATTGATTCGCGCATCACGCTTGAAGCGTGCGCAAAGCTGCAAGCCTTTCTGCCACAAGGCAGCCGACTACTCGGCAGAAGCATGGTTGGGGTGCGCTGTATCGAAAATAAAGGATGGTCAATTTTGCTTCCCGTACAAATCAAAACCAGCCTTGAGGTATGGGTGAGTAGTCGGCAATTAGCGGCTGGACACGTACTGCAAATAGAAGACCTGTCCGCACAGACCATCGAAACCACGCGCGTAGACGGCATCACCCATCCCCTTAAAATTTCGGGAAAAGTAATACGCTACGGCATAGGCGCGGGGCAAATACTGCGTGACGACATGCTACGCGCGCCCTACAGCGTGACGCAGGGACAAACCGTACAACTTCTGATGCTGGGCCAAGGTTTCACGGTGCGCAGTGCGGGGCTTGCATTAAACAATGCAAGCGATGGCGAAGCGGTCAACGTAAAAAGTGAAGCAGGAAAAATCGTGAGCGGGCAGGCGCACGGTAATGGCGTGGTAGCGCTATCGCCGTGAACCCGAATCGTTCACACGGGGTTAAACGCCCGCGTGGATCTAAAAAAGTTACACAAATGCCCTAAAGTATTTCTACCGTCTGCCGATATAGTGACCAACGCCGGAAAGCAGTGGCGAATTAAAGAATGAGAGGCTTAAAGTGAAAATTGATAAACCTGGCAAGTCGTTACCTTCCTCCGCTGTGGCGGAACATTCGACTCGCGCTAATCAAAGCAAAGCGGGTACGCCAAGTAGCTCGTCGCAAACCACCAGCACGCGTGTTTCGCTGGGCGCTACAGCCACGCAGTTACAGAGCATGGAAAGCAGCATGGCAAATTCGCCGGTGGCTAATCCTCAAAAAGTGGCCGAGATTAAACAAGCCATCAGTGAGGGACGCTTCCAAGTGAATTCTGGCGTGGTCGCGGACAAGCTAATTGAGACCGTTAAAGAACTGCTTAGCAGCAAGGGGTAGCACTGTGGACACCCACTTTGATGAAGTGCTGCTTACCTTCACTGCCGAACGCAAACAACTGTTTGAATTCGTCAGCCTGTTACAACGTGAGCAAAATGCGCTGGTGGAAAACACCACCGATGAATTGCTTGATCTGGCTGAACAAAAATCCGTTCAAGCACTTGGACTGAACAAGTTTGTCGAAACCAGGAACACCTTATTGCACAAGCACATTGGGCAGCTCAATGCGCATTCAATCAACACTTGGTTGCAACAAAAATCCCCTCCCGCATTAGCTCTGTGGCAAGAAATTTTGCAATTAGGGCAACAAGCCAGACAGCTTAATCACAGTAGCGGCGAGTTAATTCAGATGAAATTGCGCCACAACCAACAGGCCTTAAGCGCGCTCGGCAACGCTGTGAACAAAGCCAACCTATATGGCCCAGATGGGCAAACCAGCTTTTCCACGGGCGGCGGACGCACGATTACCAGTGCGTAGGTCTAGCCGCTCCCATTCATTTCTCATTGCGGTGTTGCGTGTGGAGTTGGGGCGTTCGCGCCTGAAACGCACGCCATTCCCCTGCGAGTGACGACTTATATCTAGCGGGTTTATTAAAATTTAGGGCGTGGTCGTGAGGACAACAGCGGATTCAGCATGCTCTATTTCCACGGGAACAATATGTTCGCTATCGGTCGTTAGTAAGGTAATGCTGACACGCCGATTTTTAGCGCGATTCTCGGGACTGTCATTGGGAACTAGCGGGTGATTGGATGCCATCCCTACCGCAGATAAGCGTTGTTCATCGACCCCATGTTCCACCAACATTCTCACCACGCTACTCGCGCGCGCAGCAGACAACTCCCAATTAGAGGGAAAAAGTTTGGTTTTAATTGGGACATCATCGGTGTGACCTTCCACTTCAAGCGGTTGCGTTTCTTGGCTCAACACCAAAGACACTTGTTGTAACAGCTCAAATGCGCTTGCTTGCAAAATGGCTTCGCCGGGTTTGAACAATGAACTGGCATTGATGTCCACCACCACACCACGTTTGGTTTGTTTCACACTCACTTGTTCTTGTTCAATCAACTGCTGCATCACTTGGCTTAACTTTTCTGCCAATAACTTCATGCGTTCTTGAATCTTACGTTGCTGTTCACCCAATCGGGCGGTGCGTCTATCTACTAACGCCTTGAGCACATTCTCCGGTTGATTTACCGGCTGACTGGTAAAAGTCGAACTGGGTTGTTTGGTAAAAGCGAGGCTCAACGAGTCGCTGAAGGTTTTGTATTTACCCTCGTTCACGGATGAGATGGAGTACATCACCACGAAAAAAGCAAACAGCAAGGTGATGAAGTCGGCATACGAAATTAACCAGCGTTCGTGGTTGTCATGCTCGGCTCTTTTTCTGCGGCGTGCCATGATGGTCAGCCGCCGATATAACTCTGCAATCGAACTTCCACCAAGCGTGGATTGTCACCATTGGCAATCGCGGCTAAACCATCCACCACCATGTCGCGCAAATGTGTCTGTTGCATGATGATTGATTTCAGTTTGTTAGCCACGGGTAAAAAAAGTAGGTTGGCGAATGCCACGCCGTAAATGGTGGCCACAAAAGCAACCGCAATCCCGCCGCCCAATTTACTGGGCTCTGTCAAGTTCTGCATCACATGCATCAATCCCAATACCGCACCAATAATGCCAATGGTGGGCGAGTAGCCCGCTGCCGCCTCCCATGCGCGCGCAGACTGCCAGCGCAGTTGTTCCCAAGAGTGACTATCCACCTCCATTACTTCACGAATTTTTTCCGCGCCGTTGCCATCCACCAGCATCTGCAAGCCCTTGCGCAAAAAAGGATCCGCGATGTTGGGAATGCTCGACTCCAAAGCAAGAATGCCCTCTTTACGTGCCAAGATGCTCAAGTCAGTGAGTTGCCTAACCAATTCTCTGCTGCGTAAATTGGGCGGGAAGAATGCCCAACGTCCCATCGAAATGGCGGTAAAAAAAACTTTGGAGGGGCATTGCACCATCACCGCCCCCACCGTGCCGCCAAACACAATCAAGAATGCTGCGCCTTGAAACAGGATAGAAAAATCCCCGCCTTCGAGAAACTGCCCAGAAAAAATTCCGGTTAATCCCAGCAGGAGTCCCAATAGTGTGAGCTTGTCCATTAGTAACCTTTCAATTTCGCCCGCAAACGCGCCACCGCTTGAGTATGTAGTTGTGAGATACGCGATTCACTCACCCCGAATACATCACCGACTTCACGCAGGTTCATTTCCTGTTCATAAATCATGCCCATCAACATGCGTTCGCGTTCTGGCAAGCTCTCAATGGCATGGCTTAACTCGGCTTTGAAGCGTTCGTCCTGCAAAATATCTAAGGGGTTAATATCACTATCAAAGGCGAATCGCTCGAAGAAATCGTGATCTCCGTCGTCATTAAAATCTTCGTAATAAATCAGTTGCGCACCGCGCGTCTCTTGCAACAACTGCTGATACTCGGTGAGTGACACCTCCAGCGCTTTGGCGATTTCGGTTTCATTCGGCGGTCTGCCCAGCTTTTGCTGCAATTGGCTAATCGCCGCCTCGATGCGTCGCATATCGCGTCGCAGACTGCGTGGCAACCAGTCTGCTTGGCGCAGCTCGTCCAACATCGCACCACGAATACGCTGTGTTGCGTAAGTTTCAAATTGCGCGCCATGCAAATCATCAAAGCGTGTTGCCGCATCTAGCAAGCCAATCATGCCTGCTTGAATGATGTCGTCTATTTCTACGCTGTACGGCAACTTGGTCATCATCTGATGTGCGAGCCGTTTCACCAGCGGTGCAAATTCGCGCAAGCATTGTTCTTTGTCGATGGTTCCGTTAATGGTGTACATGATATTTAGACCATTTCCATAGAGGCGATGTGCAGGGTGCTTTGCCTCAACCAACTTTGCATCATGCAAGGTGCATCGTTTGAAACGCTGTCTTCATCCAACATAATTTCAACGAGTTTGTGCGCCAACTTGAAATAGGCTTTGGCTGATGTAGACGCGGCAAATACCTCAACCACAGGCTTATTTAATTGCGTGGCGCGCTGGTGTTTCACATCGAAAGGGACATAGCCAAAATAATCCAAGCGTATTCCCAAATGGCGACGCGCTACTTTGTCCATGTTGTTAAACACGCTGCGCGCCTCAAAATCGTCAGCCACTTTGGTCACCACAATTCTGAATTGCGCGCGACCTTGCTCTAATGACATTTTCTTAATCAAGGCATAACTTTCGGTGATGCCTGAGGACGTGCCATCCACCACCAGCAACAGTATCGGCAAGCCCGTCGCCAGACTGCGTACCCCCGTTGCACTGCCTGCTAACAACGCCGCATCGACCAACAGCACTTGGGTTTCGCTGCTTATCTCAATCAAAGAATTTTCAAAACGCTGTTGCTCTGCCTCATTCAAGCGCGACAAGGTTTGCATAGCACGCGCAGCAGGCAGGACTGAAAATTCGTGTTCGCCGCGTACCACTTGGTGTAAAGAACATCTGCCTTGCACGACATCCAGCAAATCAAAATCCACACAAGAATTAAATCGACTGGGTGAATTGAATGCGGGAGGATTTTCTTGCAGCACCATCACACGCTTCCCCGAGTGTGCAAGTGCACTCGCCAGATTCAGGGTCAGGCTGCTACAACCCATACCCGCCTTGCTCGCCACGATGGAAATGAGTGCGCATTGATCGCTGGCCAACAAGCGACGCAATCCATGCGCTTGGTCTGTACCGTGTTCAAGCGGCATACGCCACCCCGCTTAATTGAGTACCTGCGATGCCGGACATCATCACGGGAAAGTCCAACTCGGGCACACTAAAGGGCGTTACTTTTTCTGTGTGCTTGATGGCGCGATGCACCAGATACTCCGCATTCACAGGGTGCAAATCTTCTGGCACACGCTGACCATTCGCCATGTAGTGCATCACGAGGCGATGGCGTATCACCACATCTAACACGGCAGCTGGATTAACCGCTTCATCCAACTTGGTGGCGATACAGCCGATTACTTTTTCGGCGTGGTACAAGGTGGCGACTTCTTCTAAATTTTCACCACTGCATGTAGCGTTCAACAGCAGCAGCCGGCGCACGCCAGCGGTGTCAAACATTTCGTTCTGATTGGCTACACGCTCGTCGCGCTGCCCCATGCCTACGGTGTCTATCAATACCAAATGTTTATGCCGCAATGCCGCCAGCGTGAGTTGCAGGTCATGCGTATCTTTCACCGCATGCACGGCCACTCCGAGAATTTTGCCGAAAATTTTGAGCTGCTCGTAAGCGCCAATGCGGTAACTATCCGTGGTCAATAAGGCCACTTTGTCCGCACCGTAACGCACTACCGCGCGCGCCGCCAACTTGGCCGTGGTGGTGGTTTTTCCTACGCCTGTCGGACCGATTAGCGCATACACCCCACCATTAGCGACCACGTCATCCGCGTCTCCCGCGACACGCAAATTACGTTTTAGAACTTGCCGAATCCACGCCTCACCGTGCATTTCTCCGGCGGGCATTTTGCTCATAAGTTGGCGTGCCAACACCGAACTAAACCCTGCACTCAACATTCTGCGTAACAACACGGCCCGCTCGGGGTCGCGTACCTGCACATCATTCCAAGACATGGCGGAGAGTTGTTGCTGCAACATGCTGTGCATGTTTTGAATCTCGCCCAAAATCCGCTGCTGATCTTTTGCATGCGTCACATTGGCGGTCTCCACCTCGTGTACCGGTGCTTTGCTGGGCGCGATGATGGCTTTAGGGATGAACGCTTTAGGCACAGCAGTTTGTGTTGTTGCCTGATGTTTGTTCGTAAGCTGTTCTATATCAGCATTCGCCAAGGCAATAATCTCTACACCTTGCGCCACCTTGCGATTAGACAGAATGACCGCCTCGCCGCCTAACTCGGCGTGGATGTCGCGTAGCGCCTGACTGGTTGTGGGCGCGATGAATTTTTTGACGTTCATGCTTTACCTCCTACTATGGCAGTGACGCGGATAGTTTTGAAATCCGGCACTTCATCATGCGAAATGACACGCAACTGCGGAATGGCGCGTTTCAAAAAGCGCGCCAGCAAATCGCGTATCTGCGCGGGAACGAGTAATACGGTGGGCAAACCCATTTGTTCTTGTGCTTGTGCAGCCGCGCGGGTCTCGCGCAGCACGGTGTCGGCCAAGCCGGGTTCGATAGCGTCTTGGCTGGATTGCATGGCTTGGATGAGGATGTACTCCAACTCTTTATCCATCTCGATCACCTGCAATTCTTGTGCGGAGGGATACAGCATCTGCACAATCGCAGGGCCTAATGCGATACGCACGATGCCCGTGAGATGGAAAGGATCTTGTGTGCGTTGTGCGTTTTCGGCCAACGTTTCCACAATGGTGCGCATGTCGCGAATGTGCATGCCTTCGTCCAGCAAGTTCTGCAAGACTTTTTGCACCGTGCCCAGTTGCAGCGTTTTGGGTACAAGATCTTCGGTGAGCTTGGGTGCAATTTTGCCCAGATGGTCGAGCAGTTGTTGTACTTCTTGGCGGCCTAATAATTCCGAGGCATGACTATTGATGAGGTGGCTCAAATGCGTGGCGACCACGGTGCCCGGATCAACCACCGTATAGCCCATTGCTTGCGCATGTTCACGCAACGAAGATTCAATCCACACCGCCGGCAATCCAAATGCGGGATCGGTCGTTTGTGTGCCGCTTAATTTACCCGTCACATTACCCGGATCAATCGCTAAAAATTGATTGGGGTACGCTTCTCCAACGCCTACTTCAACCCCTTTAAGCGTGATGCGGTATGCGTTTGGACGTAAATCCAAATTGTCACGAATATGCACAGAGGGAGGTAGGAAACCAATGTCTTGCGTAAATTTTTTGCGGATTCCTTTGATGCGCCGCAACAAGTCGCCATCCTGCGTCTTATCCACTAGTGAGATGAGTCGATAGCCCACTTCCAAGCCCAGCACATCGACTTGTGACACATCTTCCCAACTGGCTTCCGTTGCCTCTTCCAGAGTTGGCATCACCACTTCGGCCTGTTCTAAAACGCTGGCTTTTTCACTTTTTTGAGACAGGTAATAAGCCAACCAAACCATCACGCCAGCCAGTGATAAAAAAGCGAAATGTGGCATGCCGGGAATCATCCCCATCATGCCGATAATGGCCGCTGTCAACATAATGACTTGGGGTTGTTTGAAGAGCTGCCCGACTAATTGCTGACCAATGTTTTCATCGCTGGACACTCGACTCACCACCAGACCTGCGGCAGTCGAAATCACCAGCGCGGGAATCTGCGCGACCAATCCATCACCAATCGTCAGCAGTGTGTAGTATTTGGCGGCAGTGGAAATATCGAGGTCATGTTGCAACACGCCCACGATCAAACCGCCAATGATGTTGATTAACAGAATGATGATGCCTGCCACAGCATCGCCGCGCACAAACTTACTCGCACCATCCATCGCACCGTAGAAATCCGCTTCTTGTGCGATTTCGGCACGCCGTTTGCGCGCCACATCTTCACCAATCAACCCCGCGTTTAGGTCAGCATCAATCGCCATTTGTTTGCCTGGCATCGCATCCAAGGTGAACCGCGCGCCCACTTCGGCGATACGTCCCGCCCCCTTGGTGATAACCACAAAGTTGATGACCACCAAAATCGCAAACACCACAATCCCCACCGCATAATTGCCGCCTACGAGAAAGTGTCCGAACGCTTCAATCACCTTGCCCGCCGCATCGGGGCCGGTGTGCCCTTCCATCAATACCACACGCGTCGAAGCCACGTTCAACGACAAACGCAGCAAAGTGGTGATCAATAAAATCGTGGGGAAAGCGGCAAAATCCAAGGCCCGATTGGTGTTCATGCTGACCAGCAGCACCATGATGGCAATCGCGATATTGAAGGTGAACAAAATGTCTAACAGAAACGGCGGCAACGGCAGCACCATCATTGCCAAGATCATCACAATCAAAACCGGCCCCGCCAAGCCGCGCATACCACCGCGTAGCATTCCGTATTTCAATGTTTGTAGCAGACTGTTCATACCCACCTCTTAAGCTTCGCTTTGCCATGCGCCCCCTAAAAGACGGGCATGGCTCATGCGTATTATCAAGAGCGAGGAATAATTCAATGGGGGGAACAGAGCGGGATTTGGGCGGTTATTTGAAAATAGCCACCTAACTGACAGTTAATCTATTGGCTATTGGGAACCTGCCAATAAAAAACCAGAAGTTGATGCTTCTGGTTTTTGGGTTTGAGCTTGCTGAACTTATTTGCGTAGTGGATCCAGCAGCGCAGAAAGTCCGTTGTGATCCAACTCCTGCATCAACGCGAGCAACTGCCCCAACTCTCCTTTAGGAAAACCGGTTCGAGCGAACCAGTTCAGATAATTCCCCGGCAAGTCCGCGATGAGTCGCCCTTGGTATTTGCCGTAGGGCATGGTGCGGGTGACCAAGAGCTCCAAGTGTTCGTGGTTCATCTCAATTATTCCAAAAAACCTTAGTCCGTCATTCCCGCGCAGGCGGGAATCCAGTGAATTAAATATCCTTGCGCAGCAAGAACAAAGCCCAACAGCCTTTTTGATAAAAGCACTGGATTCCCGCCTTCCCGCAGGGAAGTTTATCTTGAGCCTGTCGAAAGACGGGAATGACTAGCTTATGCCTTCAGTTTGGCGAACGCCGCCGCCATCGCACCACCCGCAGGCGCTTGGGCTGGCGCACGGTTCGCTGGTTTGCCGCTGGCGGGTCTTGCTTGTGGGCGACTGTCGCGTTGCTCACGCGGGGCGGTATCTGACCTGCTACTCACCTGCCCTGCCGAATCAGTCAGACGCATGGTCAGCGCGATTCGTTTGCGCTTCTCGTCCACTTCCAACACTTTCACCTTCACCACCTGCCCTGCTTTCACCACGGTGTGCGGGTCTTTCACGAACTTATCGGCCAAGGCAGAGATGTGTACCAAGCCATCCTGATGCACGCCGATGTCCACGAATGCGCCGAACGCCGCCACGTTGGTCACCACGCCTTCGAGGATCATGTCCGGCTTCAAGTCGGACAATGCTTCCACGCCTTCTTTGAATGTCGCGGTGGTGAACTCGGGGCGCGGATCGCGACCGGGTTTTTCCAGTTCTTTCAAAATGTCGCTGATGGTGGGAATGCCGAACTTCTCATCCATGTATTTCGCGGGGCTGAGTGACTTCAGAAGATTGCTGTTGCCGATGATGCCTTTGAGGTCTTGCTTGATGTCGGCCAAGATGCGCTGCACCAGCGGATACGATTCGGGATGTACCGCCGAAGCATCGAGCGGATCGTTGCCGCCCATGATGCGCAAGAAGCCCGCTGCCTGCTCGAAAGTCTTATCGCCCAAACGTGGCACGTCGCGCAACTCGGCACGGCTGGCGAAGCGGCCTTTCAAATCGCGCTGATTCACGATGGCCTGCGCCACGCTGCTGCTCAAACCAGAGACGCGTGCCAGCAAAGGCACCGATGCCGTGTTCACATCCACGCCCACCGCGTTCACGCAATCTTCCACCACAGCATCTAGCGAACGCGCCAATTGGAACTGGCTCACGTCATGCTGGTATTGCCCCACGCCGATGGACTTGGGATCGATCTTCACCAACTCGGCCAAGGGGTCTTGCAGACGGCGCGCGATGGACACCGCGCCGCGCAATGACACATCCAACTCCGGCAATTCTTTGGAAGCGAACTCCGATGCGGAATACACCGACGCGCCCGCTTCGGATACCACGATGCTGGTCATGTTCAACCCTGTCGCGTCATTCCGGCGCAGGCCGGAATCCAGTTGATTTATCAATCCCCGCGCAAGCGGGACAACATCATTGGTTTTGCCTGCTTCGCAGTCTGTTTTAATCGCTGGATTCCGGCCTTCGCCGGAATGACGACCTAATGCCGATGAGGCATCGGTACTCCCGCAAATCTTAATCAACTCCTGCGCCAACTTATCCGTCTCTCTTGAGGCCGTGCCATTGCCAATCGCAATTAACGTCACACTATGTTTCTTCGCCAATAGCGCCAGCGTGTGTAACGAGCCATCCCAATCGTTGCGCGGCTGGTGCGGATAGATGGTGGCGGTATCCACTACCTTGCCGGTCTCGTCCACCACCGCCACTTTCACACCCGTGCGGATGCCGGGATCCAGTCCCATCGTCACACGCGGGCCAGCGGGTGCGGCCAGCAACAAGGCTTTCAGATTGAGAGCGAACACGTTGATGGCTTCGGTCTCTGCCTTGGCACGTAAGGCGCTCATCAGCTCCGATTCTAGATGCATGAAACTCTTCACGCGCCATGTCCAGCGCACTGTGTCCAGCAACCAACGGTCAGCGGCACGGTTCATATCTTTGATGTTGAAGCGTGCGGCGATGCGTGCCTCGCACGGGTTATGCGGCGCGCCCCACGTCGGTTTCTCTTCTTCGCTATCCAAACGCAGTTGCACATCCAGCATCTCTTCGCGGCGACCACGGAACACTGCCAGCGCGCGGTGCGAAGGGATGGTGTTGATGGATTCGGAATAATCGAAATAGTCGGCGTACTTCTCCGCCACCTCGTTCTTGCCTTCCAGCACCTTGGACTGCACCACGCCATGTTGCTGCACATATTCGCGCAACGATTGCAGCAGGTTCGCATCCTCGGCAAAGCGCTCCATCAGTATCTGCCGTGCGCCATCCAGCGCCGCCTTGGCATCCGCCACACCGGGGTTGGCATCACCCGCCGCACTGATGAAGGCGGCACGCAGATACTTCGCCCCCTCCTCTTCTGGATTCAACGTCGGATCCGCCAGCAGCGCATCCGCCAAGGGTTGCAACCCCGCCTCCAGCGCGATCTGCGCCTTGGTACGGCGCTTTGGTTTGTAAGGCAGATACAAGTCTTCGAGATGCGTCTTGTCCGTCGCCAGCGACACCGCCTTCAACAACTCCGGCGTCATCTTGCCCTGCTCGGTGATGGACGCGATGATCGCCGCACGCCGATCTTCCAACTCGCGCAGATAACGCAAACGGTCTTCCAACATGCGCAACTGGATATCGTCCAATCCCCCCGTCGCTTCTTTGCGATAACGCGAGATGAAAGGCACGGTCGCACCTTCGTCCAGCAGGGCGATGGCAGCAGCGATCTGCGCAGGTTTGGCCGCGATCTCGGCGGCAAGGCGTTGTTCTATTGATGGAAGCATATTGAGTTTGGCTAGATTAAATCGGCCTCCGCATGGGAGGCCGATAGGTGAAATTTACGAACGATGCATAAGTCGCTGGTTAGCTAAAAGCTAGGCATCACTCGCTTCATATATTCGTCAAACAGCGGAACGGTAAAACTATTGTCGCCATGTGCAGGGCTATAGACCATTCCTTTATTGATCAAGGTTGCTCTTGTAGGCGCAACAGTCTGTACCTCTTTGTTTAGCAAATGAGCTATATCTCCAGATCTATGGGGTCCAGGACCTAATTGAGCCATTGCACGAAGGTATTTTTTTTCAGACGGTGTAAGCCTATCGAATCGAACACGAAAAAAACTGGCATCCAGTTCGGAGATAGCCAAATCATTCGCTGAAACAGTGTCCGCATAAGTAATGGGCGAAGTGGATGCACATTGCCAGCTATGCTTCCCCCACTCTTGAAGGAAATAAGGATATGCCTGTGTTTGTTTGAGGATCTCTTCAAGCGCCGCAGATTCAAATTCCACGTTCAATTTTTTAGCCGGTAGCACAAGCGCTTTTTTTGCCTCATCTGCATGAAGCGGTCCAATTTCTGGATATTCAAAAAGCCTTTCAGCATATGACTTGGCGCGACCTGCTTGACCAACAAGTTGGGGAAGTCCTGCACCAATAAGTGCTACGGGAAGTTGGTCTTGCGCGCATTTATGCAACGCGGTGATGAGAGAAGCAAACTGATCTTCTAGAACGTATTGCAGCTCATCAATAAAGAACACCACTGCGGTATGCTTTTCTTTAGCCGCTCTACCGACCTCGATAAACAATTCAATTAAGTCATGTTCTAGATCACCTGAATCAGCAATTCCATGCTCATTTCCCAGGTCAACGCCAAATTCAATATCCTGGTACTTAACCTTCATAGCCCCCACAAAGCCACCCAAAACTTTGAGCGCTCTCTTCGCCAATTCCCCTGTGGCGTGCACTTTATCCAATTGCAACAAAGCCGTTCTTAAGGAGGGAATCAATAACGCAGGCAAGGATCGTCTTTCAGGAGATTCAATCTGAATAACGATAAAACCACGGGCTTCAGTTTCTTTGGCTATACGTGTTAACAACACTGTCTTACCGACGCCTCGAAGTCCAATCAATAATAAACTGCGTGCTGCCAAACCATTACGAAAGCGATCAAGAGCTATGGCTGCTTTCTCAATGATTTCATCACGACCTGCCAATTCAGGGGGCAAAGTACCCGCACCTGGCGCATAAGGATTGGTTCTAGGATCCATATATATAAATGTTATTGATATATGTGTTATTTGATAACCAATGATAACTTGATTATATTTAACGAGTCAATCTGGCCTTCAGACACATCGCTACAACCTAATGTAATCAAGAATCGAAAAACATCTTTGGATTCAGCTGTCTCAATGGCGTGATGATCCTGGTAAATACAGGGGCAGGCAAACACGGGGGCAGGTCTTGCATTACGACATAATCCCCTAGCAACAATCTATGCTGCATCTACAAAGAACTATTGATTAACTTCGCGGGTCACGTCACGTCCGCCTTCGGATTGAACTGTTCGGAATAACTGAACAGTTGCCGCTGATGATAATTCTCCATCATCAAATATGTGTTTGATGTGCTAGCTGATCGTCCATTTGGCCTTGCCGAACAATTCCGTTAATTGCTTCTGGTTTAGCCAAAGCATTCCCGCTTCCAACATCACATCAAAAAGTGTAGACCTAGCCCATACCTCAAGTATCACCACGGAATCACCCCCGTCAGCACCACAGGGGGGCCTCACATTACGTCAGCCACATCGAAAAATAGCCACGGCAATTATTGAGGTCGAGTTCGCCATACGTTAAACCGCAATCAACATCACAAACCACTCAGCACCTTAACGTGCGACATGACGCTGCGCCCCAGTGCGTGCAATTCATAGCCGCCTTCCAGTACGGAAACAATGCGTGACTTTGCATATTTGCCAGCGATGCGTTTGAGCTCTTCGGTGACCCATGCGTAATCCGCTTCGACTAGGCGCATGGAGCCCATATCATCTTCACGATGAGCATCAAAACCAGCAGAGATGAAAATGAATTCGGGTTGAAATTTTTCGAGTGCGGGTAGCCAATGTTGGGTGACGGCGCTGCGGAATTCGGCGCCACCTGTGCCCGCTTTGAGGGGCACGTTGATTATGTGTTCGTTGCTGCTGTCTGCGCCGCAGTAGGGATAGAACGGATGTTGAAAAGTGGAACACAGCATCACGCGCGGGTCGTTGCGAAAAATATTCTCGGTGCCGTTGCCGTGATGCACGTCGAAATCGGCGATGGCGACGCGGCTTAATCCGTGTGCGGCCAAGGCGTGTGCAGCACCGACAGCCACATTATTAAAAATACAAAAGCCCATTGCTTGCGCATGTTCTGCATGGTGGCCAGGGGGACGGATGTTGCAAAAAGCGTTTTCAACTTGTTGCGCCATCACCCTATCTACTGCCATCACGGCTGCCCCTGCGGCGCGCAGGGCGGCGGGATAAGTGAACGGATTCATGGTCGTATCGCCATCCAGATTGAGCATGCCCGCCTGCGGCGCTTTGGCGGCGATGTCGTCCACATAGTCTGCGTCATGCACACGCAATAGTTGTTCGCGTGTGACTTCAGGGGCATCGTGATGTTGTAGATAGCCAAATAATCCTGAAGCGATGAGTTGATCTTCGACAGCGTGAATGCGCGCAGGACACTCGGGATGATGCGTGCCCATGTCGTGTTTTAGGCAAAGCGGGTGGCTGATGTAAGCGGTTTGCAAGGAGTACTCCGTCGTAAATGAATAAGGTCTCGGTGCTATCATAGCGACCTCAAGCAAGACCTCCAAACCACACGTAAATAATCATGGGAAAACACTATCTCAATCCCCTCTTCGCACCGAAGTCGGTGGCTGTTTTTGGCGCGAGCGACCGCGTTGATGCGGTTGGTCAAATCGTTTTTAAGAATATGTTGCAAGGCGGTTTCACGGGCAAACTTTACCCGATTAACGCCAAGAATACCGAGGTGCAAGGGCAACGCGCTTACGCTTCCATCGCCGAAATTAACGAGCCTGTTGAGCTGGTCGTTATCGCTACGCCGCCTGACAGTGTGCCGGACATTATTGAAGAGTGCGGGCTGCATGGCGTGAAGGCTGCCGTCATTATTACGGCAGGGTTTGGTGAAGCTGGTGCACAAGGTATCGCACTCGAAAAAAAATTAGTGGATGCGGCGCAGCGTTACAACATTCGCCTGATCGGCCCTAATTGTTTGGGCATCATGCGCCCCTCCATTGGACTTAACGCAACCTTTAACAATGGCGCAGCTAACGTAGGCAACATCGCTTTCGTTTCACAATCGGGTGCGTTGTGTACCGCGATCTTAGATTGGGCGAAGCGCAATGATGTGGGTTTCTCCAGCGTGGTGTCGATGGGTTCGTCTACCGATGTGGATTTCGGGGAGATATTGGATTTCTTGGTTTCCGACCCCAATACGCAAAGTATTTTGATGTACATCGAAGGCATTCGTAACGCGCGTAGCTTTATGAGCGCACTGCGTGCAGCGGCGCGAATCAAACCGGTCATTTTGGTTAAGGTGGGGCGTCATGCGGCAGGTTCTAAAGCAGCGATGTCGCACACCGCTTCGCTGGTAGGTGCGGACGATGTGTTTGATGCAGCAGTGAGTCGTGTGGGTGTGGTGCGCGTACAAACCATCACCCAATTATTTACCGCCGCAAAAGCGCTCTCGTGTGGATTTAAACCAACAGGTAATCGCCTCGCTATCGTGACCAACGGAGGTGGGCCGGGGGTGATGGCGGTGGATAGAGCGGCCGACCTCGGTCTCAACATCGCTAACTTATCCGACAGCACTATCGAATATCTAAACCAACATCTGCCCTCAAACTGGCCACATGCCAACCCAGTGGACATCATCGGCGATGCGCAAGCCGACCGTTATCACCATGCAGTAAAAGCCTGTTTAGAAGACGACAATGTAGATGGTGTGCTGGCGATTTTGACGCCACAAGCCATGACCAAGCCGCTTGAATCCGCGCAGGCTTTAATTGAATTAGCTAACACCCATCGCAAGCCTCTGTTGACTTGTTGGATGGGTGAGACGCAAGTAGCCAGCTCACGTGAAGCCTTCACGCAAGCGCACCGTCCGCACTTCCGCACCCCCGAACCTGCGGTTGAAGTGTTCTCCCATTTGTCTGCTTACTACCGCAACCAAAAATTGCTGATGCAAATGCCAGGGCCGTTATCACACCATGTCGAGCCTGATTTGGAAAGCGCACGCCTTATTATCGAAGGTGCAATGCAGGAGCATCGCAAAGTGTTGAGCGAGATGGAATCTAAAGCACTGCTATCGGCTTTCCATATTCCGGTAGCGCGTACCATCGTGGCGCACTCGCCGAACGAGGCCTTGCTCATCGCGCAGCAGATGGGTTTCCCCGTGGCCATGAAAGTGAACTCACACGACATCTCACATAAGAGCGATGCAGGTGGCGTGATTTTGAATTTACGCAATGCGCATGAAGTACGCGCGGCCTACCAAAAAATTTGCGAGAACATCCAGCTCAATCGCCCCGATGCCAAGATGGAAGGCGTCGCCATTGAGCCGATGATTATGAAGCGCAATGGGCGTGAGCTAATGATTGGTGTCACTACTGATCCCGCTTTCGGCCCGGTGATTACCTTTGGTGCGGGCGGCACGGCGGTGGAAATTATGGGCGACCGCGCGGTTGCGTTACCCCCGCTCAACACTTTCCTCGTCAAAGAACTCATCAACGACACGCGTATCGCCAAGATGCTCGGCCAGTTCCGCAATATGGCCCCCGTCAATATGGAAGCGCTGGAGGATGTGCTGTTGCGCGTTTCCGAAATGGTGTGCGAACTGCCGTTGCTCAAAGAAATGGACATCAATCCGCTCATCTTGGATGAAAACGGTGCGCTGGCTGCCGATGCACGCATGGTGGTGGAATATCGCCAACCGAGTGCCGATCGCTATGCACATATGGCGATTTATCCCTACCCCTCTTACATGGTCAGCGAGTGGCAATTAGCCGATGGCACAGACATCACCATCCGCCCTATCCGCCCTGAAGATGCACAGCTGGTGAAGCAATTTGTACATGATTTATCGAACGAAACGAAATACTTCCGCTTTATGAACAGCGTGCAAGAACTGACGGAAGAGATGTTGTCGCGATTGACGCAAATTGATTACAACCGCGAATTGGCCTTGATCGCCGTGACCAAGCTGCATATGCAAGAAGTGCAACTCGGCGTGGCTCGTTACGCAATCAACCCAGACGGCAAGACCTGTGAATTTGCCTTGGTCGTGGCAGACAACATCACAGGCAAAGGTTTGGGGCAGAAACTAATGCTGTCATTGATGGAGGCTGCGCGCTCCAAGGGATTAGAAATCATTGAAGGTGAAGTGTTGAGCCACAACCACAACATGCTGAAGCTAATGACGCGGCTTGGCTTTACCCTCAAGAACAGCACGGAGGATGCAGGGATTATGAAGGTCAGCAAGGTGTTGTAGGCGTTTCTTGGTCACCCAAAAAACGGTAGGGCCATTAGCCTCTACCGTTTTTAGCTAATCATTAAATCTAATCAACGGGGGCGAATCTAGGCACTTCCTGCCCCTCCACCTGTACCTTCTCAAAGAACACCTCTTTCGGCCTCGCCCAGATCGAGCCGTTGTGTGAGCGGTAGATCATCATCGTGACGGTAGGGTCGGATTCCAATATGGCTTCGCACACGATTTCATAGATGCCGCCTTTGTAGTGTTGGTATTTCATGGCTGCTTCCTTTTTATTAGGGGACTGACTGTTTGAATGGGCTGCGTTCGTTCAATTCATCTACGTATTCAGTGATCGCGGAGGCTTCTTGCTGGAGATAGTTTTCCACCGCTTTTGAGAATTGTGGATGCGCCAGCCAATGGGCTGAACGTGTAGTGACGGGCATGAAGCCGCGCGACAATTTGTGTTCACCGCCTGCCCCGCCCTCGAATGTCTTGATCCCGTGGGTGATGCAGTATTCGATGGCTTGGTAGTAGCAGACTTCGAAATGTAGTCCCGAGTGAAATTCAAATGTGCCCCACGAGCGCCCGTACAAGGCTTGATCGGTTTTGTAGTTGAGGGCGCTGGCGATGGGACGTCCTTCGCGTAAGGCGATGACGAGCAAGGTGTTTTTCGGTAATGCTTTGCCAAGACGTTGAAAGAAATCAGCGTTGAGCTGATGGGGGGAGTTGTACAGCTGCGCGGTATGCAGATAACAAGCGGCAAAGAACGCCCAATGTTCGGGTGTTGCTTCTTCTCCGCTGAGGCATCGCAGCTCGATTCCGGCTTCTTGCACTTTGCGTCGTTCTTGTTGGATGCGCTTGCGTTTGTCGCGGCTGAATGTGGCGAGGTATGCGTCAAAGTCTCGATAGCCGGGGTTCTGCCAATGGAACTGTACGTCTTGGCGCAACATCATGCCTTGCGCCTGCGCTTCGGTTAGATCGCTTTCATTCAAGAATAGACAATGCAGGGAAGATACGCCGATGTCTTTTGCATATTGCAATGCGTGCGTCAGCAAGAGGCGGCGCATCTCGTGTGTTGCCGCCAAAAATCTTGCCCCAGTAACGGGGGTAAAGGGGACGGCACACAACAATTTGGGGTAATAACGTAAGCCGTGTTGTTGATAGGCATTGGCCCAAGCGAAGTCGAACACGTGTTCGCCAAAGGAATTCATCTTGAGGTAAAGCGGCATGGCGCCGACCAATTTGGCATCCTGCCATAAGGTGAGGAACTGCGATTTCCAGCCATACAGCGGCATGGCACAACCGCTTTCTTGCAGAGCAAGGAAGAACGCGTGCGACAGCATCGGGTCGCCACCGGTCAACGCATCCCATTCGGCTGCGGGGATATGCGCGATGTCGTCGATGATTTTTAGGTTGGGGGGATGCATTGCGAATCAAAGCGAAGGGGACGAATGTCCCCTCGCGATCAAGCTTACTTCTGTGTCTTTACGATGCTCATCGCCGCTGCGACCATGCTCCCCATATCGGCCATATTGCCCGGCAGGATGAGGGTGTTGCCTTCTTTGGCGACATTGCCAAAGGCTTCAACATATTTCTCCGCAACCTTCAGGTTAACAGCGTCCATACCACCGGGAGACTGGATGGCTTGAGCCACTTGTTGAATCGCCTGCGCAGTTGCGGAGGCCACTGCTTTGATAGCTTCAGCTTGGCCTTGCGCAGTGTTGATGGCGGCTTGTTTCTCACCTTCCGAGCGTTGGATGAAGGCTTCACGTTCGCCTGTGGCGATGTTGATCTGCTCTTGTTTACGGCCTTCGGAGGCGGCGATCAAGGCGCGCTTTTCGCGCTCAGCGGTGATCTGCGCTTGCATGGCATGCAATATCTCTTTGGGCGGCGTCAGGTCTTTGATCTCGTAACGCAACACCTTCACACCCCAGCTAGTCGCGGCTTCATCCAATGCGGCAACCACGGCACGGTTGATGTCGTCACGCTCTTCGAAAGTCTTGTCCAACTCCATCTTGCCGATGACAGAACGCAAGGTGGTTTGCGCCAATTGGGTGATGGCCATCACGTAATTGCTGGTGCCGTAAGAAGCCAGCTTGGGGTCAGTCACTTGGAAATACAAAATGCCGTCCACTTGCAACTGCGTGTTGTCCTTGGTGATACATACTTGGCTGGGCACATCAAGCGGCACTTCTTTGAGCAGGTGCTTGTAGGCAACATTGTCGATGAATGGGATGACGATATTCAGCCCTGGCAGTAAGGCGGAATGAAATTTTCCGAGGCGTTCGACCACCCAAGAGTTTTGTTGTGGAACGACTTTGAGTGCCTTGATGATAAAGATGACGGCAGCGATGACGACTAACAGTGCGACTTCCATGTTGTTCTCCTGATTAAGACGATGATTTTTGATGTGTGATGACCAAACCTGAACCATGCATTGCTGCGATGTAGAACTGCCCATCGCGCGGCGCATCCGTAGATTGCAATTCAGCGTCCCATTCTGCGCCACGATAGGCGACCCGAGCGGTGCCATCCGCATTCCATTTGAGCACATGCACTGGCTGACCCATATCAAAACTGGCATTTGCTGTATCTGTCACTTGTGTTACTCGGGTGCGCTGCAAAATAAATATACCTGCAATACCTGTGAGTGCGCTCAATACCAATTGAACTGCCAAGCCAGCCCCCAGCCAAGCTGCCACCCCGCCTATGGCTGCGGCAATCGACAACACTAACAAATAGAAAGTGCCGCTCATCATTTCCAGTCCTAGTAGCAGCACTCCTAGTAAAAACCAGTACACATAAGCCTCCATCGTTATTCCTCCTTTGAGCGCTGCGATTTATCCATTATGGATGTGCTAAATCTGTAAATTATCAGGGCGCAATCTAACAGCAAAATAACAGGTAAGCCATGTGCGCCGAACGCTATTCACATCGCGAACACTTTACAAGGCAGCCCTCAACACCGTAAATTCCGCCCATGAAAAAATTACTGTCCTTGCTGTTACTGTTTTTGTTAGTCGCTTGTGCCGCGCCACAGGCGCGATTTGATGCGGACTATGATGCGGCTACGAGTGCGGAGCGCGGCGATTTAGTCTTTTACGCGATGAGCTTAATTGATACACCGTATCGTTTTGGCGGTAAGGGGGAGGAAGTTGGGTTTGATTGTAGCGGTTTTGTTGGGCATGTATTTCGCCATGAGTTAAACATTGCATTACCGCGTACTAGCCGTGAGATTAGCCAAGTGGGTACGCCACTACACCCTAGTGAGTTACGTCCAGGTGATTTGGTTTTTTACAATACTTTAGGCAGACCGTTCTCGCATGTAGGTATTTATATCGGAGAAAATAAATTTGTGCATTCGCCCAAGAGTGGCGATCGCGTGCGTGTAGAAAAAATGGAGTATCGCTACTGGCAGACGCGCTACAACGGTGCACGGCGGATTTATTAAAAAGGTCTAACGCTTGGCGGCCTTTAATTCCATGGCTAACTGGTGCACCGACATGGCGTAATACGTGCTGATGTTGTAGCGCATGATGACGTTAAAGTTTTCAAATACCAGCCAGTATTGTTTGCCTGATTCCACGGTCAAATCGAGCAACCAAGAGGGTGGCAATATGCCTTTAGTTGATTCAACGGGCGTGACGCCCGCATCAACTCGCCATGCTAATGTGGGACGCAGTTCAGTCAGTACACCTAAACGAGTTGTATCTTCCACTTTGGACAGTAGCGCGACAGGCTCTCCCTCACGCCAGCCGTAGTGTTTGAAATAATTGCCAACGCTACCAATGGCATCTTCAGGTTCACGCAAAATATCTACCTTGCCATTGCCGTTGTAATCAATCGCATATTTGCGAAAGTTGCTCGGCATAAATTGCGCATATCCCAACGCACCCGCGTAGGAAGATTGCACCGCGAGCAAGTTGACCCCTTGTTCGCGCGCTAACAATAAATACTGCTCTAACTCGGCACGAAAAAAAGATTCTCGTTTGGGGTAATCAAAAGCCAGCGTGGTTAGTGCATCCAAGGTGCGGTATTTTCCTGCGTTATTGCCATACAGCGTCTCCACCCCGATGATGGCAAGAATGTATTCCTGTGGTACGCCAAATTGTTTCTCGGCACGATGCAACGCATTTGCATGTTGCTTCCAAAATTTTAGTCCCAGCTCAACGCGTTGTGGATTGATGAAATTAGGGCGATATTCAACCCACGGTTTGAGTGTGGCAGGCTTGCTGATGGCATCAATAATTTCTTGCTTACGTTCGGCACGTTGGAACACCTTTACCAACTCATCCCGCTTAAATTGATGCTGCGCCACCATTTCATCAATAAATGCAGGAATGCCGGGAAAATCAGCAGCCTGCACGACGGTAGACAACAACATTAAGATGAGAAGTGTGGTGATTTTCATGGCGCGCGCATTTTACTCGACAGCCTTGCGTCTCACTGTTAAATTTGGCGACCTTGAAAAACCCACGAAAGCCTTGCCCTCATTATGGAAAAACCTAACCAACATCACCGCTTACTTATTTTAGGTTCTGGCCCTGCGGGTTACACCGCTGCGGTGTATGCAGCACGCGCCAATCTCAACCCAGTACTGATTACAGGCATGGCTCAAGGTGGGCAGCTGATGACCACCACCGAGGTGGATAACTGGCCAGCCGACGCCAATGGTGTGCAAGGCCCCGAACTCATGCAGCGTTTTCAACAACACGCAGAGCGCTTCAATACACAAATTATTTTTGACCATATTCATACTGCCAAACTACAACAAAAGCCCTTCCTACTGATTGGTGATGCAGGCAGCTATACCTGTGATGCACTCATCATTTGCACGGGGGCATCGGCACAGTATTTGGGTTTGCCATCGGAAGAGGCATTCATGGGTAAAGGGGTGTCTGGTTGTGCAACCTGCGATGGATTTTTCTATCGCAATAAACCTGTCGCCGTCGTAGGCGGAGGTAATACTGCCGTAGAAGAAGCGCTGTATCTCGCCAACATCGCCAGCCATGTCACTTTGGTGCATAGACGCGATACCTTCCGCGCCGAGCGCATCATGATTGATCACCTGATGGAAAAAGTGAAGGAAGGCAAGATCACCCTGCAACTAAATCAAACCCTAGATGAAGTGCTGGGGGATGCAAGTGGCGTAACGGGTATGCGCCTAAAGCAAATGGCGGGTGGGGCAACGCAAGATATTAAGTTGGATGGCGTGTTTATCGCCATTGGTCATAAACCCAATACCGATCTATTCACTGGACAGCTGGAAATGGAAAACGGCTATCTAGTGACACGTGGCGGTCGCAATGGCAATGCAACGGCAACCAGTATCAGCGGCGTATTTGCGGCAGGTGATGTGCAAGACCATATCTATCGTCAGGCTTGCACTAGTGCAGCCACGGGTTGTATGGCAGCCTTGGATGCGGACAAATATCTCGCTGCATTGGGTTAAAACGTGAATAAAAAACCGGAACAAGATACCGACTTGTTCCGGCAAGCCTTGGGAGATGTGGTTCCGCTCAAGCCCAATGATCGACACGTTGCCACACCTACGCGACGTTACCCTCAACACCTCCAATCTATTGCTGCGCCCATTGCAGATAATCTGTCCGACCACGGGGCGGGAGACATCGCGCTCACTGATTTTTTTCGCAATGGCCTTAATCGCATGACTTTGCGTAAATTACGTCGGGGTGAATGGCCGCCGCAAGAAAGTCTGGATTTGCACGGTTGCACCAACGATGAAGCGCGTCGCTTGCTGGTGCAATTTTTACATCACGCGATGCAATGCGGACTGCGTTGTGTCAATGTGATTCATGGTCAAGGCTGGCGTAGCGAAGGGCGCGATGGCATTCTCAAAGTGAATACGCGCCATTGGTTAACTCAACATGCGCAAGTGCTGGCCTTCTGCGAAGCGCCTACCCATGCGGGGGGAGGTGGTGCTGTGTGGGTATTGCTCAAATCAGGCGAAAAAATGTAGTGCGGCATTATTTAATCCGTTGAATGTTCATCAACAAATCCAGCGATACTCATTCACCCCTGCCAACCTCGCAGGTATAATGCGCGCAATGTTTAACCCCCAAGGAAATATCGTGTCACTCTCCACTCGCGTACAAGCCATCAAACCCTCCCCCACTCTCGCTGTTGCGGCCCGTGCAGCCAAGCTAAAAGCCGAAGGAAAAGACATCATTGGACTGGGTACGGGCGAGCCGGATTTCGACACACCGCAACATATCAAAGACGCTGCCATTGTTGCTATCAATAAAGGCTTCACCAAATACACTGCGGTAGGCGGCACACCAACACTCAAACAAGCCGTCATCGCTAAACTCAAACGCGACAACGGATTGGATTACACCCCAAAACAGATATTGGTCTCGTGCGGCGGCAAGCAAAGCTTCTTCAATCTGGTATTGGCAACCATCAACCCTGGCGACGAAGTCATCATCACCGCACCGTACTGGGTGTCATACCCTGACATCGTCCTCATCGCGGAAGGCAAGCCTGTCATCGTGCAAGCGGACATCGTGCAAGGTTTCAAACTGACACCTACCCAATTAGAAGCGGCCATCACGCCCAAGTCACGCATGATTGTCATCAATAGCCCCAGCAATCCCTCTGGCGCGGTTTATAGCTTGGAAGACTTGAAGGCACTGGGCGAAGTGTTGCGAAAACATCCCAACATCCTGATCGCGACCGATGACATGTACGAACATATCGCGCTCGTTGATGGAAAGTTCGTCAACATACTCGATGCGTGCCCAGACTTATATCCACGCACCATGGTATTGAACGGGGTATCCAAAGCCTACGCCATGACGGGCTGGCGTATTGGCTATGCGGCGGGTGACGAAAAGATCATCACCGCGATGGAAAACGTGCAATCGCAGAGCACTTCCAACCCCACCTCTATCTCGCAAGTAGCTGCCGAAGCTGCACTAAATGGCGACCAAAATTGCCTCGCCCCCATGATTAAAGCGTTCCGTGAACGCCACGTATTCGTGGTGAACGAATTGAACAAAATTCCTGGAATTAAATGTCTGATGGCGGGTGGCGCGTTCTATGCATTCCCTGATGCCCGCGAAGCCATTGCGAAACTGCACAAAGAGGGCAAGATTAAAGCGACCACCGATATCGCCCTGAGCGAATACCTACTGGCAGAAGCAGGGGTCGCGGTCGTGCCCGGTTCAGCTTTCGGCAGCGAAGGTTATTTCCGAATCTCCTTCGCCACCTCGATGGAAAATCTCAAGAATGCGCTTGAGCGGATAGCAAAAACGCTTTCTTGAGATTTCGGTGAAGACCTACCTTGAGGTTATGCCGTAACCACAATCTCACGCATGCGTTTCAGCGCATCGCTAAAGCACGAAAATCGATGAGGTACATGAACGCCAGGATACGGGGGGGATTACCAATAGACACAAAGGTCTATTGAATTCCGCAACTAGGATCAATCCTTCCCCCAATACGCCGTCGCTACGCCCTCGCCCAGATCAGCCTCGATCAGGCGGCGGCGCACCTCCAGCAAGCGGGCGATCAATGCGGGTTCGTGTTGGGCGTAGGCTTCGGCATCGGGGATACGGTTGACGACGACACCGAGTAGCTCGGTGATGGCGTTGCCGATCGAGTTCTGGCTGATGGTGACGATGAGTTTGCCGTCATCGTTGCGGTAGATGAGTTGTTTGAACGCCGGTTGCCAGCGAATGGCGTTGGCGTATTTCGCGTCGACGATGCAATGGTCACGCACCTTCTTCGCGGTCTTCATAAAGTCGTTATTGAACAGCAGCACGCTCTCGACCTGCTCGGGAAAATACACATCGGGCAGCATGGGCGCGTTGTGTGTGGAGACCTGCGAGAAAAAGGTGCGGTAGAAATCAATGAAGCCTTTCAAGACCTCGTCGTACTCTTTCCAGAAATGCACATCCTTGAGTGAGGCTGCACCACCCTGCACTTCCCAACTGGGCAAGCCTTGCGGATAGCCAGTGAGCGCGATACGCGTATCGGCTTCGCTGGCGGGTTTGAGTATCTTCAAGTTCAACGCCTTGGCAAAGAACTCGCGATACACGTCGCGCATATAGGCTTGGAACAAGCTGTGTTGTCCGCCGTCGGTGAGGTTGGGGTTGTTGGTGTCGGCCAGTTTTGCGCTGCGCAAAGTTGCCATAGGGAACACGACGAAGTGGTTGTGCAGCATGCGGATGCTGGGCACGCCGGGCGAGGTCAGCGGCCAGGTGGCATCCAGGCTCGCCTCACCCGCCAAGATCAGCGCTCCGGCGGGATCGGGATATTGTTCCAGCATGTAGTCGATGATGATCTGGTTCATGCGGTTCCACACGTGCTTCACCTCGTCCGCCACCTGCGTGCGGCGCACAGGGCGACCTAGCGGGTTGAGGATGCTCTTGGAGGTGTTGTAGATGATGGAGCAATCGAACTCGGTGCTGTGCCCCAATGCCTTGCGATACAGCAACAGATTCTCCGAGTTCATCAACAGACCGTTGTTGTTCACCAAGTCGTTGAGGTTCTCGGTACTGTTGAAGAATTCGTTGTGCTTGAGCCCCTCGGGAACTTCAAGGGGAATAGAGCGAAAAGGGGTAGTGATCTCACGCGGGCTGGATTGCATGCTTACCCCTCTACGTTAGGATGACGAAAAAAATGAATTATGTCTGCGCCCAAGGCAAGCCATCGAAGCGCCAGCCATTGTGTGAGTTGCGATGGTGAGTACCGTCAAGATCACCTTCGAAACCGTGGGCGACGTTGTACACATCCTTCAGGCCGGCTTTCTCCAATGATTCGCCGGCATCAGCAGAGCGACGACCAGAACGGCAAATGAGCACGACGGGGCGATTGACGCTGGCGGCTTTGCGTACCTGTGCCACGAACATCGGGTTGATCTCCCAATCGGGACTATCCACCCAAGGAATATGGATAGAACCGCTAGGATGACCGACGAACATGTACTCCATCTCGCTACGCACGTCGATGAATACCGCCTCTGGATTAGTTTGCAGAAAGTCGAAAGCTTCTTTCGGGTTGAGATGTTGCATGGTCGTTCTCCTCTTGTTCTGTGTAAGTTTTTGAAATTATAGCGCTACATATCAAACAGACTAGTCGCTTGGGTAACAACAATGTATTCAACGCACTCACGCTAGTTTGCGTATCTCGAAACTCATATTGGATAAGTCGGCCAATATCCAAGAAGGAATAGCTTTCACTCCCGGCGTATCAACACCTGCGACCGAACCTGGATTGACCAACCAACACTCGCCATCTCTCACATGTTTTTGTTTGCCAATATACGCGGTATGGCTATGGCCGTAACATACCAAGTCGTAGTCCCCGGTACATGCAAACGCCTGACCATGATGTGGCAGGTGCGTCACGAATATCTTGCGCCCACCTAGATCAAGTACAGCATCTTCACCGTAATAGCTGAACAAACCATTGCTCTTCGCCATCATGCGATAAAGTGCAGCAACATCACCAATGTTGTTACCGTGAACTGCGTGAATGGGAATGTTGAGTTTGAGCGAAGCGCGCAGAGTATTGGCACCGATGAGATCACCACAATGGATGACCGCTTGCGCACCGCATACCTGCGCCTCGACGATTACTTCCACAAGTGGATCAGACCGATCATGGCTATCAGAAACAATGCAGATTTTCATACCCTGTTTATCTCATGAACAATACGTGCATTAAGCAAAACCCATGTCAAAGTGTCTATAGCCATCTCGGGTGAGGGCGGGTATAACCCCGAAGGATGAGAACCTTATTCTCATTTTATTGATTGTTATTTCGGGCATTTCAACTAAACTAATAAAAGAGTAAATCGTTAGGTGATTATTCACCAGCCAGCCAAGAATCTATGCACACCTTTGATATAACACACGACGGATTTTCTTGGGTTCGAGAACCTGATTTTATTCCTCCAGACAAAGACGGCGGAGTGACAGCGTGCCTATCGCAAGAATTCGCAACAACGCGTTCGGGCGAATTAAGAACCTTGCTAAGCAACTTTTTAGAAATCATCATCGGCTCGGTCAATGCGACTGCTGGTGTTGTTCGCTTGCTTTCTCCTGACGATCAGTCGCTCACCATTATTAGTTCGGCGGGCATTTCAAGCGCGATACAAGCTGAGGCAGAAAACTTTGTTGGGCTGGATTGCGAAATTAATGGCAAAGAGGCGCTGAATCATGTAGTTCATGCGGCAGATATTCGTAACTGTGATTCTAGGCTGAACTGTCCCTATTCAAGCTGCCGCTTTCAATCGCGAATAACGGCACCGCTGGAATCATCTAACTCTCCCGGTACGCCGTTAGGTATCCTAACAATTTTTTTTGATATTCCGCATGAAAGTGCCAGCTGTGTAATGAATACCATCGCCGCTTTTGCCGATGTGATGTGTACCACCATCGAACACGTTCGGAACAATCGCGAAATCAATCGTCTAGAACGCCTGTCGGCACGACAAGAAATAGCCAACAACATCCATGATTCTCTGGCGCAAACCTTAACCTATGCGCGTATGCGAACCAGCTTGCTAGCTGAAACGATTCGCTCTGGCAACCATTTAATGGCTAGCAAATACGTACAAGATGTCGATGATGCACTGGAAATAGGTCAGAAAAATATTCGTGAATTGATTGCTGATTTTCGAAGTGAAATTAACCATGCAGGCATCTCTATCGCACTACAAGATGTTGTCCGGGATTTCACGGATCGAAATGATATTTTTCTCGAATATCACAACAAATTAGTTGGCCTTGAATTGCCGCTAGAGCATGAGATACAGGTGTATCACATCGTGCATGAGGCCTTGAACAATATCGCGCGCCATTCAGGTGCCACCCATGCGCGCCTTTTTGTTGACGAGCGCTTTGGTTATTACATCTTCACCATTGAAGACAATGGCGTGGGTGCGTGTACCTTTAAGCCGGTCGAAGGTCATTACGGCGTGATGATTATGCGCGAGCGAGCACAGCGCATCGGTGGTGAAATTAAAGTCAAAAGCGCTGCTGGATTAGGTACACAGGTACAATTGTTTTTTCCCGAACCCCCGCTGGACTGGAGAGCGTTAAATGAGTGATAAATTAAAAGTGGTTCTGGTTGATGACCAATGCCTATGCCGCAGTGGATTGAGTGAGTTACTGTCAAACTGCTATGACTTCACCGTAATAGGCGCAACTGGAAACATTGATGAGTTGCGTACTTTGCTTAAAGTTAAACCTGACCTCATCACCATCGATCTACGCATGAAGCCTCTAGACGGTATTTCGCTTTTGCAGCAAATTCGTAGTGAGGGATACACCACCCCCGCCATTATGCTAACAATGAGCGATTCGGAAACTGATTTGACCAATGCAGTTCGTGCAGGTTTTCGTGGCTACCTACTTAAAGATATGGCACCGGACGATGTCGTGGATGCTATTCGACGTGTTGCAGGCGGCGAATTAGTTGTCGCCCCCACCATGACCTTAAAGTTAATTGAAATGTTGCGCGGAGACCAACCCGAACAAGAGCCCAAGAATTCACTTAAACTACTGACTGAACGTGAACGTGAAATCTTGCAGTTACTTTCCCGTGGTGAAAGCAACAAAGCCATCGCCCAAACACTCAAGATTAGTTACGACACTGTTAAGCAACATGTACGTCATATTTTGAACAAACTGAATCTCTCTTCTCGAGTAAAAGCAGCCGTTTTATTCACTAAAGAACAAGATTCAAAAAACAATAACAATTCAGCTGAACCTAACTAACCACCCATTCGGGCCATACCCATCCAACCCAACAAGGTTATAGACCCAAAATCAACGATTCCGCCTAATAGCGACACTTCAAAGTTAGGTAATAAACAGTAGGAATAGCCTGCTAAATGTGAGCTTTTGAAATCATAGGGCTTGCTTTAATCGCTTGAGTTAAGAAAGATATGATGAAGTCGTTCGTGGTGAGTGTTTCCCGTTCGCACCCTCGATACACCGCGCAAGCGCGGCACTCGGGACGAACGGGAAACTTATCGAAACATGGCTTTCGGACTTAATCAGACCTTAATTGACTAACAACTTCAATCAACCTTCATCAACCAATTTGAATCGGAGAAAAATCTATATGGCACACATCGTCATCATGGGCGCAGGTGTCGGCGGCATGCCTGCCGCTTACGAAATGCGTGAAAAGCTGGATAAGAAGCATAAGGTTACAGTTATTTCTGATAGCGAGAACTTTCACTTTGTGCCCTCCAATCCTTGGGTCGGTGTGAAGTGGCGCGAACGCAAGCAAATCGAATTCCCCGTTCGAAGCTATCTAGAACGCAAAGGGATCGACTTCATCTCCACAGGCGTTAAACGCGTCCACCCCGAGCAAAATAAACTTGAATTGAATGACGGTGTCATGTTTGATTACGACTATCTCGTCATCGCAACAGGCCCTAAATTAGCGTTTGATGAAGTCGAAGGTCTAGGCCCTCACGGCGGACACACTCACTCCGTATGTCACGTCGATCATGCGATGAAATCGCACGATAAATGGGAAAGTTTCTGTAAAGAGCCTGGCCCCATCGTCATCGGAGCGGTTCAAGGTGCTTCTTGCTATGGCCCAGCCTACGAATATGCCTTTATTATTGATACTGATTTACGTCGCCGTAAAATTCGCACCAAAGTGCCGATGACCTTCGTCACCGCAGAACCCTACGTTGGGCATCTTGGATTAGGCGGTGTAGGTGACTCGAAAGGCATTCTCGAATCAGGCATGCGCGATAAACATATCAAATGGATTTGCAATGCCAAAGTTACCAAGGTCGAAGCAGGGAAAATGTTCGTAACCGAACACGACGACATGGGCGTGGAAAAAAAGAAACATGAACTCCCTTTCCATTACAGCATGATGTTACCCGCCTTCAAAGGGGTTGATGCGGTGTTTGGTATTGAAGGATTGACCAATCCTCGCGGTTTTATTACCGTAGATAAGCACCAGCGTAATGCAAAATACAAGAACGTATTTGCGATTGGTGTGTGTGTCGCTATTCCTCCAGTAGAAGCAACCCCCATACCTGTAGGCACACCAAAGACTGGTTATATGATTGAATCCATGGTGACGGCTACCGTACACAATATCCTTGCCGATTTAACGGGTGCAGCGGCTGACAAAGAAGCTACTTGGAATGCTGTCTGCTTGGCTGACTTTGGTGAATCTGGCGTTGCATTCGTTGCCATTCCGCAAATTCCTCCACGCAATGTAAATTGGTTTTCAGAAGGTAAATGGGTTCATCTTGCCAAGGTTGCATTTGAAAAATACTTTATTCGTAAAATGAAAAAAGGCACTTCTGAACCTTTCTATGAGGGCAGTATTATGAAAATGCTAGGCATTGAAAAACTAAAGTAATATCGTTCGATTCACAAAAGCCTCGCATTACTGCGAGGCTTTTTTATTTTTTTGAAGTACTCAACAGTTCAGTTCAAATTTAGGTGAAAACTTAAATCAAGCACTCCTAAAGTTTGCGCTGATTAGATTGCAGATGCGGGGTCAACAACACATCAACTTCGTCTGGATCTAACAGCCTGCCCTGCTCGCTTTGCAAAGAAAATTCAGCATCATTCCAACCACGCACTCCCAACTTAAGAGAGATAGCTTGGGTAAAACCCATTTTTAACATTACATCGGCAGCCAGCACAGAACGCTTTCCAGAACGACAAATAACGATAATTTCCCGCGCCCGACCATCCGCAAGTTCTGGCACCGTTTCATCATAGTTCCACTCACAAGACTGCTCCAAAATTCCCCGTGGCACATTGATTGAATGCGGAATATGACACTTGGAAAACTCTATGGGTTCACGCACATCTAAAAGTAGTAAGTTATTTTTGGATTGCAATAAAGGATGTAAATCCCACGGCAATATCTCATGCACACGCGCCTGAGCATCTTTCACCAAATCGTTATAACTTTTTGTCATCTAATTTTAGCCACTTCAAATTCTTGCTCTTATTCTGAATCACTCCCACTCTATTATTTACGAGCGCCCAACCTAGTTGATTCTATTGGAATTTTCATGACACGATTTCTTAAATACCATGAAAAATACCCTGTCTGAAATTCTTACTACTTTAGATTAACGGCTGGCGATTAAAATTTAGCGCCAGAATGCTACCACAGCGCGTCAAGAGCATAGTGGTCGAGCGCTAGCTGCCGGTGGCGTTACGGCATCAGCGGTTCAAGCCTTCCTCCCCCTCCCCCCTATTTCTCTTCATCGGCTAAGGATTAAATCACTTCTCGGTAATTGGCTGAGGGGAAACAGGCAGGTTCTCGGCCATGGACTAAACCGCTTCGCGGTATTGGGCGCTCCGAACATCTAGCAGTGTTTGCTTGAAGGTATTGAAACAGCGGTTCTGTTTCCCTAACTTGGTAAGTGAGGCGATCCGCCTCATCTCACGAGAGGAGCAGAATCATGACTTCATCGACCCCGTCCGTTTCCCCGTTACGTCAACG
>JAVHQJ010000352.1:0-6803 GCA_036171075.1 Sideroxydans sp.
CACCTCACAAATCACCTTCGTTCAGGCTCATGTCTGGATTGGAAAATACTCCCCCGCCCCCCTAACTGCGCGCCATCACCTCTTTAAGCAACGGCACGCTGGCTGCGCGTTTAAGGCGCAGGCAGTGATCGTCTAAGGCATTTAAGGTGAGTAGCAGAGAGGGAAGATCGCGGCGACCGTGGCGCAATAAGTAAGCGATGACTTCAGGAGGCAAATCAAAGCCGCGTGCCTGTGCGTGCGCGGCGAGTGCTTGCGCTTTTTCAGCTTCATTCAAGGCATGCACTTGATACATCAAGCCCCAACTTAAACGCGTGCGTAAATCATCGCGCAGCTTCAAAAATACCGGCGCTTGTGCGCCACTCACCAGCAATAGATTGCCTTTTTCGCGCATCTCGTTAAACAAAGCGAAGAGTTGAATTTGCGCTGCTTCATCCAGCCGCTCTACCTCATCCACCACCACGACCGTGGCGGCGGGCGGCACGGCGCCGTGTGCAAAACTAACGTCGATTCCCGCTGCGCGTGCGCGTGCGGCGGCCGCTTGCAGCAGGTGGCTTTTGCCACTGCCTGTTTCACCCCACAGATAAATACAACGCTCGCCCTGCGTACTGCTCAACGCTTGCTGCAACAGGGAAATCAATTCCACGTTGCGCCCCACCACAAAATTTTCAAACGAGGGAATCCACTCGGGCGCGATGCCTAGCAGCAACTGCGTCATGGTTTTGTGTACATCGAACTAGACAGGTAACGCGCACGTGAATGGCGCAACACGACGAGCAAAATAGCCGCCAAAGGTAAGGCGAGTAACAATCCAAAGAAGCCGAATAATTGCCCAAAAGCGAGCAGCGCAAAAATCACCGCGAGCGGGTGCAAACCAATTCGCTCGCCCACTAACCAAGGCGTAACGAGCATGCCTTCTAGCAATTGTCCTGCGCCAAACACCGCCCACACCCAAGCCATATCACTCACCGCACTAAACTGCATAGCCGCCGCCAAAGTCGCCAACAGCACACCCAAAATCATGCCGAGGTAGGGCACAAAAACCAATAGACCCGCCACAACACCAATGGGCAGCGCGAACTCCAGCCCCACCAACCACAAAGCGAGCACGTAAAAAAGGCTCATCAACAACATCACAGAAATTTGTCCGCGTAGAAACTCGGCCAGCACACTATCCACTTCGCGCGCAATTTCCAGCACTTTGCTATGCCAGTGACGCGGCACAAGCTGATTCACTTGCCCCAGCAAACCATCCCAGTCACGCAGCAAATAAAACATGACCACGGGGATGAGCAACACATTAACCAACATCTCCATCAACATGCCACCGCTATCGCCCAGCCACGGCAACACTTTGGCCGCCACACCGCCCGCACTCTGCCAATGTTTAGCCAACATATCTTTGAGCACTTGCGTGTCCCATTCCAACTGAATGCCAAACCATTGCTGTATTTGCGGTAACACACGAACGCGCGCCAACTCCAACCACTCGGGCACACGCACCATCAACAATCCAATTTCCTTTTGCAACAGCGGCAGCATGATGAGCAGCAGCACCACCAACGCCAGCAACAAGCCCAGCATCACCAGTACCACCGCCCCAGTGCGCGGGACTTTCCAAGTACACAAGCGCTGCACCATGGGATTGCAGATGTAAGTCAATATGGCCGCCGCCACAAAAGGGGCGAAGATAGGCGAGAGTAGATAGAGTAAGCCGCCTACCACAGCGGCCACTAACAGCCATTGCATAGCGGAAGAGCGAGCGAGAGTCATTTCGGGTAAAATCCGCGCCTGAAAAATGTGCGGCACTTTATCCCGAAGAAAGCGAGAATTCAACTTGAGTACACCTTCCAACAGCCTTTCCTACCGCGATGCGGGCGTTGACATAGACGCAGGCGATCAACTGGTCGAAAACATTAAACCTTTTGCCAAGCGCACGATGCGCCCCGAAGTGCTGTCTGGCATTGGTGGTTTCGGCGGTCTGGTCGAGATTTCCAAAAAATTCAAAGAACCTGTTTTAGTTTCGGGCACGGATGGCGTGGGCACTAAACTTAAGCTCGCGTTTGAGCTCAATCGCCACGACACCGTCGGCATCGACCTCGTCGCCATGAGCGTGAACGACATTCTGGTGCAAGGCGCCGAACCTTTATTCTTCCTGGATTACTTCGCCTGCGGCAAGTTGGATGTACCCGCCGCTACGGAAGTCATCAAAGGCATCGCTTACGGTTGCGAACAATCTGGCTGCGCGCTCATCGGCGGCGAAACAGCCGAGATGCCTGGCATGTACCCCGTCGGCGAATACGACCTCGCGGGCTTCGCAGTAGGCGTGGTAGATAAAGCTAACATCATCACGGGTGAACATATCAAGGCAGGCGACGTGGTACTCGGCTTGGCATCTAACGGCGCTCACTCCAACGGCTATTCGCTGGTACGCAAAATTATCGAGCGTAGCCAGCCCGACCTCAACGCCCAGTTCGACGGCGCACGTTCGCTCGCAGATTGCATCATGGCGCCCACGCGCTTGTACGTGAAGCCGCTGTTGTCACTCATGCAAAAAATCACTATCAAAGGTATGGCACACATTACCGGGGGCGGCATCACCGAAAACGTCCCGCGTGTACTACCTGCCAACGTGGTTGCCGACATCGACAGCCAAACCTGGCAAATGCCCAAACTGTTTCACTGGTTGCGCGAAGGCGGCAACGTGGCAGCGCAAGAAATGTTCCGCACCTTCAACTGCGGGATTGGCATGGTCGTCATCGTGGCAGCGGCAGATTCTGAAGCCGCGATGCAACATCTGCAAGCCGCTGGCGAGAAAGTGTCGCGCATCGGCGTAATTCGCGTACGTAACGGCGATGAGCATCAAACCCAAGTTCGTTAACCTCATGTTCCCCGAAAGGCACGCAACACGCCCCACCTTAATGTCTTGCGTGAGTTTTGTACCCACCAAGCACAAGCACGGCGGCGTGTGTTTCGCGGACTCAAAGTTTTTATGTCAGTGAAAAAAATCGTCATCCTTATCTCCGGTCGTGGCAGCAACATGGAGGCGTTGCTGAAAGCGCAGCTGCCTTGCGAAATCGCGGCCGTCATCAGCAACAAAGCCGATGTCACAGGGCTGGCGATTGCCCAGCAATACGGCATTACCACTGCCGCGATTTCGCATAAAGATTTCGCCAGCCGCGAAGATTTCGACGCCGCACTCGCGCAACAGATTGATCGCTTCCAACCCGACTTCGTGGTACTCGCGGGTTTCATGCGCATTCTGACGGCGGGCTTTGTGAATCATTACGCAGGGCGTCTCATCAACATTCATCCGTCTTTGCTACCTGCCTACACGGGGGTGCACACGCATGAACGGGCATTAGCGGATGGGGTGAGGATTCACGGTTGCACGGTGCATTTCGTAACAGCAGAGCTAGATCACGGGCCGATTATTGTGCAGGCCGCTGTACCCGTATTGCCGAACGATACCGTGCAAAGTTTATCCGCCCGCGTGTTGCAGCAAGAGCATCAAATTTTTCCGCAAGCCCTGCGTTGGCTGTGCTCCAAAAAGTTGTGGCTAGCAGACGATGGTCGCGTGGCGAGTTCACCCGCCGCCCCAATTCCTACTGCACTCATCTCACCTGCACTGGACTAAATCTATGCGCGCTTACCTTGCTCTCGTATTGCTGTTCGTTAGCGCCTCTGCATGGGCCGAGGTGCCGCATCGCATCGAATCCCAATACGACATCTTGGTGAAGGGCATCAAGATGGCCGAGGTGCGCGAAGTGTTTATGCGCGAAGAAAATCAATATCACATTGAAGCCGTCACCAAGCCCGTCGGCTTGCTGGCTTTATTCAAACCCGAAACGATTGTGGTCACCAGCGAAGGCGACATTGGTGAGTTTGGATTGCAGCCCAACAAGTTCACGCATCGGCGTGCGCATGACAGCCAAATGAATAACAGCGCTGAATTTGATTGGGCGCATCACGAAATCACCCACCGTGATGCAGCGGGCATTCGTACCGTAAAATTAAACGATGGCACGCAAGACCGATTAAGCATGATGTATCAGTTCGTCGTCGCGCCGCCGCGTGGCAAATTAGAAATGAAATTTGAGATGAGCAATGGCAGCCAACTCGAATCCTTGCATTACCAAATCAAGCCTGAACAAACAGTCACCACCTCGTTTGGCAAAATGCGTAGCTACAGTTTGACTTCCTTGCCGCTCAACATTCCTAAAAAATCTGAAATGTGGATTGCCGTCGATCACAGTTTTGTGCCCTGTAAAGTGACGCTCACGGAAGATGGCGGCCCTGCCATTGTGCAAGCGTTGACCAAGCTTACGATTGTTCCGTGATTGCACTGCTGTCCACGCCCAAGCAACGTATCGTTGCGGCGATTACCGTGTCACTCATCCTGCATGCGCTATTGCTATGGCTGCCGCGTATCGAGCTGCCTTCCGCGCAACCTGAATTGCCACCGTTGATAGCACAATTGCAAGCCGTGGAACGCGCGCCCAAGGTGGCGAAGCCCAAAGCGGCACGCAAGAAAAAAACTGTAGCGCCGCCCGTCACCCCGCCCGCTGTGCCGGTCACACCCGTGCCTGATGCCCCTGAACTTGTCGCGGCCAGCGCGGTTGCTGCCACCAGTGAAGTAGTGGCGAGTGAGCCACTCGCAGAAGCCGCCAGCGCTGCCGTCGCCGCCAGCAGTGTGGCGGAAGCGCCCGTGGTCGCCCCTGCCTCGCCACTGCGCCCGCCGCTGCCCAAACATGCGCAGCTTAAATTTGAAGTGCGCCTCGGCAGTGATGGCATTGTCGTGGGTGAAACACGCCACACGCTGGATTTTGAAGACGACAAATATGTGCTCATCTCCACCACCAAAACGATTGGCTTGGCTCGTTTGGTCAAGGCGTTCAACTTCAATCAAACCAGCTACGGCGTATCGGATGGTCAGCTGCTTTTTCCACGTAAATTTACCGAAGAAAAAACCGACGACAGCAAAAAAGAATTTCACAGCGCTACGTTTAATCAAGCCACGCAGATGCTGGAATTTGATAATGCACCTGCCGTGGCATTAGCCCCCAATTTGCAAGACATGTTGAGCATCCTCTATCAGTTCCCCCCCCTACCCGCAGCGGGAGATGTACTGGCGGTGGCAGTCACCAACGGTCGTAATTTAGAGCGTTTTAATTTTGAAATCACCACCGACGAAATACTAAATACCCGCATGGGCAAGCTACACACCGTACACTTCCGCAAACTGCAAGCGCCCGGTAAAGAAGGGCTGGAAATTTGGTTCGCACAGGAGTACCGCCTACTCCCTGTTAAAGTGCGCCACATTGAAGCCAGCGGCAAAATTGGCGGCGAAGCCATCATCACCGAGATTCGCGTCTCGGATAAATAAGTCATCTACAGAAAGTCATCCATGCTACTCACTGAATACCGTCTCGACCTCACCATCCAAGCGGTGCGTGCCGCACTCAAAATGGAGCACCCCGCCGATGCGGTGTTGCGCCACTTCTTTCAGCAAGAGCGCATCGGCTCCAACGAACGCTCGCTCGTCGCCGAAACTTTATTTGGTGCGTTGCGTCATCGCCTGTTTTTGGAACACGCGTGCACGCTGGAAGAAAAAGGCTTGGCTTCTGCGCGCCGCATCACGCTGGCCTATTGGGTTAAGTTTGGCGGCTACAACGTGCGTGAACTGAAGCCCTTGCTCAAAGTGAAAGAAGAAGAATGGCTGGGCATGGTGAAGCGTATCGAGATGGACAAATTGCCGCTGTCTATCCAAGCCGAATTGCCTGATTGGATTGTGAACAAAATGCGTGCACAGCACAGCGATGCAGACATTCTCGACATTGGGCGCTCGATGCAACAAGTTGCGCCGCTGGATTTACGTGTGAACACCTTGCTCGCTGGTCGCGATGAAGTGCTACAAGCCCTGCAATCCGAAGGCCTGGATGCCAAAGCCACGCCTTACTCACCGATGGGTATTCGTCTTAAATACAAACCCGCGCTGAACAAACACGCGCTATTCCTCACCGGTAAGTTTGAAGTACAAGACGAAGGCAGCCAGCTGCTGGGACTCATGTTGTCGCCCAAGCGCAACGACATGGTGGTGGATTTTTGCGCGGGCGCAGGCGGAAAGACCTTGATGCTGGGCGCTCTGATGAATTCGCAAGGACGTTTGTATGCGTGGGACATCTCGGAGAAACGCCTCACCAATTTGAAGCCGCGTTTGAAACGCTCAGGCTTGAGCAACGTGCAACCCCAACTCATCGCGCACGAGAACGATGCCAAGGTTAAGCGCTTGGCGGGCAAAATTGACCGGGTGCTGGTGGATGCGCCGTGCAGTGGGCTGGGTACGTTGCGCCGCAATCCTGATTTGAAATATCGCCAATCTGAACAGAGCGTGGCGGAGTTGAATGTAAAACAAGCCGCCATCTTGGCTTCCGCTGCACGCCTACTCAAAAAAGGTGGGCGCTTGGTGTACGCCACATGCAGTTTGTTGCACGAGGAAAATCAAAACATCGTGACCGCCTTCCTCGCCGCCCATCCTGATTTTGCATTGATTCCCGCAGGTGACGTGTTAAAGCAACATCACATCGACTTGCCGATGGGCGAATACCTACAGCTCACCCCGCAGCAACACAACACAGATGGATTTTTTGCGGCGGTGATGGAACGCAACTAGGGCGTCGCTCATGATTCAAACTTCGGCATACCCGCCTGCGTCTGCATGACGAATTAATCTAAAAACAGCAGTTGGACGATGAAGCCCCCTTCGATACGCCCGCTACGCGTGCTACTCAGGGCGAACGGTGTCT
>JAVHQJ010000353.1:0-26345 GCA_036171075.1 Sideroxydans sp.
AAGGCTTGGTGACGCAATTCTTTTTCGTGATTTGCAGTCACCATCAGTACGGGAATGTCGGGATAGTGTGAGCGGAATTTTTCGGTCAACTGTGTACCGCTCATATCGGGCATCATGTAATCCACGATCACTAAATCAGGTTCGTTCGTTAAACACCATGCCAACGCACTGACGGGATCAGTAAAACAAGTAGGTTCGCAATCTGGAATCTTGCGCACCAGATGTTGCAATAGCGTCACGTTCATTTGTGCGTCATCAATAATTACGATTTTCATAGTCTTCTCCAGCGTGAGCCCCCCAAAGGGCTACTAACTGACTTATCGTCACAGCACAAAAAATCTTGAGTGGATAAACTAAATTTTTGTTGGCTCACCACACTTATTCACCTATAAAGTCTGGGTTGCGGCGGGATCAAGCTCGACAGGAACAGGTAATTGAACGGGTTCTGGGGGGCGTGTTCCCCCTTGTTGTTGATAGCGTTTCAGCTGATAAACGTATGCCAAGACTTCTGCTACGGCGATGTACAGGGCTTCTGGTATGGACTCACCCAATTCGGTATGTTTATGCAAGGCGCGAGCTAATGATGGCGCTTCCAAGATAGGCACATGGTGCTCGGCGGCAATCTCGCGCATACGCAGAGCGACTAAATTAGCCCCCTTGGCAACGACGATAGGCGCGCGTGCCCCACTCTCGCTGTATTTCAAGGCCACTGCAAAATGGGTTGGGTTAGTCACCACCACATCTGCAGTCGGGATGGCATCCATCATGCGCCGGCGAGCTGCCTCACGTTGCAAACTGCGAATGCGCCCCTTCACCATCGGATCGCCTTCGGTCTCTTTTGATTCTTGCCGCACCTCTTCCTTGGTCATCATTAATTTCTTGTTGTGATCCCATAGTTGAAATGGCACATCTACCAACACAATTAAAAGCATGGCGCCCACCACCGCTATAAAACTAGCTCCAATCAATCTCCCCATTTGTGGAATCGCCACATTCAAATTTTTCGTACCCAGTTCCATCACCGCTTCTTTGTTGTGCCAGATTACCCATGCCGCAACCCCTCCCACCACGATGGACTTGGCGACGGCTTTACCCAACTCAAGCAGTGAATTTGTGGAGAACATGCGGCCAATACCAGCCATCGGATTAAGCCGCGAAAATTGTGGCTGCAAAGATTGCGCACTAAACAACCAACCATTTAAGAGCAGCGGCGAGAAGGCTGCCGCCAACATTAACACCAGCAAAATAGGTGCGAAGACGAGCAATGCATCCAACGATAAATCGAACAGACGCGGCATCAGTAACTGCGGGTTAAAGGCCACCTCACGGTTTAACGTCAGACCATTACGTAACAGATCAATCATCTGCTGGGTGAGTGTTGATCCCATAAACAACATCGCCCCCCCGCCTGTTAGCAATATGACAAACGTAGATAATTCGCGCGAGCGCGCAACCTGTCCCTTCTCTCGCGCTTGGTCGAGTCGGCGTTGCGAGGGCTGTTCTGTTTTTTCGAGATCGCTATCTTCTGCCATGCTGGTTCACCTGTGTTACACAGAGCGGGTTTAAGCATTATCGACACAAGGGAAAATTTTAATCTGATGAACAAGATGCGAAATCAAGTGCAATTCCGCGAAGATAGAAAACATGGACACGATTGTGAGAAATGGCTGAAGCGAGGAAAAACAAACGCTTAAACCAAAGTGTCTTGAGCCTGCCGAAAGGCCAGTGTGACGACTTATTCAGATCATTCTTGACCTAGCCATTCGTGTAATCAAGACAAGCAGTGACTTCCGATCCACTACCCGTGTACCTCAAATCTCGGCATATATTGCACAGCAAGGCGATGCCGCGTCCATGTCGCAAGTGGTTGTGTAGCACGCCAGAGATAGGGTCATGCGTGTAATCAAATCCCTCACCACTGTCCTTAATCGTAATTGTCAAACAGCTACAACTTTTGCAAACATGTTTTTTTAACTGCATGGCTATCTGCCCTTGCGCTAGTTCAGCCAATCGTTTAGCACGCTCCTCGAAATAATTTTCCAAGCCTTCTGGCGCATTTTTTAAGCTAGAATTAAGTTTAAGTAAGCCGTGATCCAATGCATTATTGAACAGCTCGGACAGCACTAAAAAGACTTGCCCTGTAGCATTACCGCCTTCAATTTGATCGGTGATGTTCAACAAAAAAGGCACCACATCCATCCGCTTAAGTTGGCCTGCGGTCAGTGTCAATGCAATCTCCCAAGCGATTTCCCCCGAGGCTTCTTGATAGCAGCGTGTATTTTTTTTAGTTGCTTCAAGCGCAAAACCTATATCACTCGATTCAGGCGCATCTTCCAGCACAGCATCGGGTAGCTCAATCAAAATCAAGGCGATGTCATCATCGGCTTGCGAAGTTTTCAAATGGTACTCAATGCCTCCAACTAAACGATCAAAAAGATACTCATTTGATGCATTGGCAGCGCCACTCAACAAACCATCGTGGCTTAAAGTACGTCCGTCATCCACGGTGATTTCAGTTGCTCCATCCGAGCACAACAGTAAATGTCCATGCGACTGCGAATAACGATAGAAGTCAGGTGTAGCATTAAATTCCGCAGACGACACGATGCCCAAAGGTAAATGGTTTGATTCAAAACGGTGCAAAATTTGTGTGCCATCGTGATTGAGCAACAAGGCGGATGGACAACCACCGTTCCATACCTGTAGGGTCTGTGTCTCGGTATCCAGTGACAGAAAAATTGCCGCCACAAAACGCGGTAGTGGCAAATAGTCATGCACGCGGCGATTAATTTCTCTGATGATGGCTGGGATATCAAACCCTTTGGCCGTCATCTGATAAAACGGCTGCGTAATCGGAATCACCGCCAATGCCGCAGTCAATCCATGCCCCGCACTATCCGCCAACAATACATGCAAGCGATGGTCAGGCGTGCGCGCCACAGCAATTAAATCACCGCTGAAATTTTCAGCCGGTTGCAGCATAAACTTTACTAGCGGATCATTAATTTTATCCAACGCAATAAACTGTTTAATGAAGTCGCGTGCAGTATGTGTTTCGTCTTCGATACGCTCGCGAAAATCTAATAACAGGTGGTTTTGTTTTGACAATACGGCGGTCAAAGATAAGCGCTCAAGCATGCTTTCGATTTTCGATTGCAAAATTTCATAGCTTAATGGCTTGAACAAATAATCATCCCCGCCCGCGCGCAATCCTTTCACTACATCTTCATTCAGTGTGCTAGCCGAAATATAAAAGATGGGCACAAGTTTGCTCTTGCGCCGAATTTCTTTAGCCACTTCAAACCCATCCATTTCTGGCATCGACACATCTAACAGCACCATATCCGGTTGCGTGTCGACAAACAGTGCCAGCGCTTTAAGGCCACTATCTGCCAAAATGACGCTGTGTCCCATTTTGATGAGCATGGCCTCTAACACGAGACGGTTAGATTCGATGTCATCCACGACCAACATTTTAAGTTGGCCTGATCTAGGAAGCGCCTGATGATTAGCTAACTTGATCATTTAAGTAATCGTGAATAGCTTTTTGAAGTTGGCAATATCCAGAATCTGCTCCACCATCTTGTTCGGTTTCGATAGCACCACCGTCATCCCTAACAACATCGCACGCTCGCGTAACAACATCAACATCCCCAAAGCAGAGCTATCGAGATACTCGATGTCAGATAAATCAATCTCTATATTTTTGAAATTTTTTTCCACCAAAATCGGATCATAAGCAGCCTTAAAGACTCGATGCGAATTGAAATCAAAGCGCCCGCTTAAATTTATCACCGTTTTGTCACCGGCATTTGTGATATGTATTTGCATCATGACCTCCTGCTTATTATGTGTTGATAGAAGCGGCAACTTGCCACCTCCCCCACTGCTTTAAGAAAAATCTGCGATTTACTTCTCACTTCATTTCGCCGACGATTACAAGCGATGACGCACACCGCCACTCATCAATTTCTGTATCACGCCTTGCGCCATATCTTGTATGGGTAAAGATTCATGGATAGCGCCAACCTCAACGGCTGCGCGCGGCATGCCATACACCACGCAGCTCGCCTCATCTTGCGCAAAGTTGTAGGCGCCTGCCTGACGCATCTCCAGCATGCCTACCGCGCCATCTTTACCCATGCCTGTCAGCATCACGCCAATAGCATTTGCGCCCACACATTGCGCGGCGGAACGAAACAGTACCTCCACCGAGGGACGGTGATGATTAACGGGTGCTGCCTGACTTAACTCAATCACATAATTTGAGCCGCTGCGTTTCACTAACATGTGCGAATGTCCTGGTGCGATATACGCATGCCCTGGCAATACGCGTTCCTTGTTTTCACCTTCAGTTACCGTAATTTTGCATAGTCCATCTAGACGTGCTGCAAACGATTTTGTAAAAGCTTCTGGCATATGTTGCGCAATCAAAATGGCCGGTGCATCCGCAGGCATAGGTAGCAAAAACTCTTTGAGCGCTTCCGTGCCTCCCGTAGAGGCGCCCACGATAATGAGTTTTTCTGTGCTGCTTAAGCGACCGCCCAAGGCGGGCAAATTTTGGGCTGGTGATTTAATTGCCCCATACACCTTAAATTTTGCGCGTGCTGCCACCCGAATTTTTTCGGCAATGTCGTCTGCGTAATCTTGCATTCCCTGTGCCACGCCCAATTTGGGCTTGGCTAAAAAATCAACCGCGCCTAATTCGAGTGAACGCAATGCAGCTTCCGAGCCGCGTTCAGTCAAGGTCGAAATCATCAATACGGGCATCGGGCGCAAGCGCATCAATTTTTCTAAAAATGTCAGCCCATCCATTTCGGGCATTTCAACATCCAGTGTCAGCACATCGGGATTCAGCGTCTTAATCATCTCGCGCGCCTGCAAAGGATTGGCCGCCGCACCGACCGCTTCCATATCGGCATAGCTATTCACGATTTCTTTCAAGATGCTGCGTATCAATGCTGAATCATCAATGATTAACACCTTGATTTTGCGTGGCTGTATCACTTCGCTCATATCATTTCACCGTCAGCTTGATCAGACCTCATCAAAATAATTCCACCTCACCTTGCACTGCCGACGATTTAATTTTGGCAATGTATTGTTGCTCTCTTTGCGCGATGGTGTCGTTGTGCACGCTGCGTAGTTGCTTCACCAAAGTGCGTCCGGTTGCCGGAAAGTAATAAACTTTGCGCGGATAAACATCCAATAAATCCTGTGCCTTCAGCGCAATTTTTTCAGTGTGCAGATACTCAAGCACAAACTCGGCATTGCGTTCTCCCACATTCGCTACCGTAAATCCGTGTAACACATTGCCGCCGCCGAATACCTTGGCTTCCAAATTGGCACGCCGCGCACCGGATTTAAGCAATTGATTAATCATCAGCTCCATCGCGTACGTTCCGTAACGTCCGGCTAATCCAACCGGACTCCCGCTGTCATAGGGGCTTTCCGGCAACATAAAGTGATTCATGCCGCCTATGCCCGTCGTTTTATCGCGGATGCACGCTGCCACGCATGATCCCAACACCGTCACCAGCACCATGTTGCGCCCTGTCACGTAATACTCCCCGGGGAGTATCTTTACCGCCTCAACATTAAAGTTGTGGTCGAAATACTTATTCGGTGAGACCACTTCTTCGTATTGATGATCAGACATGGTTGATGTCGCTTACTTTCTTTCAAGCTTGCTTTGCACAATTTTCATCGCGGGAGAAAGTTCGTACACCGTCTTACCTCGCAGCTTGAAATACGCTTCCGCATGATAAAAATTTTCGGAATGACCCGCGTATAACAATCCATCACTGCGCAGCAGTGGCGCCATTTTTTTAAGAATCGCCAACTGCGTTTCCTTATCAAAATAAATCATCACATTGCGGCAAAAAATAGCGTCCAACTTGTCACGTATCGGCCACGTGGTATCCAGCAGATTCAATTTCTGAAAGCTAATCATGGCCTGCAATTCGGAACGTACTTTAACGAACCCTTCTTGAGCTCCCTCTCCCTTATAGAAAAACCGCTTAATTTTTTCCTTGTCCAATTTCTCAACACGATCCAAGGCATACACGCCCTTGCGTGCTGTATCGAGCACGTTGGTGTCGATGTCAGTCGCAATAATTTTTACAGGGGGGGTAAAGCTATTGAAGGCATCAATCGCCGTCATCGCCATTGAGTAAGGCTCTTCCCCCGTCGAACTTGCCGAGCACCACAACACGATGGGATGTGCCTGTCCGATTTTTTTTAATTGCTCGGTCAGCAAAGGAAAGTGGTGCTGCTCGCGAAAAAAAGAGGTGAGATTAGTCGTCAGTGAATTAGCGAAAGCTTCCCACTCTTTTTCATCCTGCTGTTCCAACAACTGCAAATACGCGCTGAAGCTGCTAATACCCGTAGCACGCAAGCGCCGCGACAAGCGGCTATACACCAGCTCCTGCTTACTATCGTTAAGCGCGATACCCGCATGCGTATAAATTAGCTTACGCACGCGCTGAAAATCCTGCGTGGTAAATTGAAATTCGCGGCTACTGATGTTTATCTCATCTGACATTTGATTTGCCTGTAATTTTTTATGAGCGCATCGTGAGCAAACGATAGAGCCGCTTGCTCACCCCGCAAAATCAAAACTCTTTCCACTCCCCTTCCTCTGCTGCCGATTTTTTTGGCGCAGGTGTTCTGGCAGGCGACACACTCGCTTTGGGGGCGGCTAGTTGACGCGCATGGGGAATCGGTTTGGGTGTTGCTTGCAGCAGGGTTTGTGCACCGCTTTGCAACTTGAAGCTGTTCATTTGTGCGGCTAATTCTTGCGCTTGTTCTTCCAGTGATTCTGCGGCGGCAGCTGCTTCTTCGACCAATGCAGCATTCTGTTGGGTTACATCATCCATTTGTGTGATGGCGGTGTTGACCTGCTCGATGCCTTGGCTTTGCTCGGTGGATGCCGCTGTAATTTCCGCCATGATGTCGGTCACACGTTTCACCGAGTGCACCACTTCGTTCATGGTCTTGCCGGCTTCGTCCACCAAGCGTGTCCCTGCGCCCACCTTCTCAACAGAATCGCTAATCAGCTCTTTAATTTCTTTGGCTGCCGCTGCGCTACGCTGTGCCAAATTACGCACTTCGCTCGCGACCACCGCAAACCCGCGCCCTTGCTCACCTGCCCGTGCTGCTTCTACTGCGGCATTCAAAGCAAGAATGTTGGTTTGGAAAGCAATGCCATCAATCACACTAATGATGTCCACAATCTTCTTGGAGCTTTCGCTGATAGAAGACATCGTGCCCACCACTTGTCCCACCACCTCACCACCTTTAACGGCAATGTCAGAAGCACTCAAGGCAAGTTGATTAGCCTGTTTGGCATTCTCTGCATTTTGCTTTACGGTCGAGGTGAGCTCTTCCATGCTGGCGGCAGTCTCTTCCAAGCTAGATGCCTGCTCTTCAGTGCGTTGCGACAAATCGGTATTGCCGCTGGCGATTTCTTTGGAGGCCGTGCTGATGGTGTCAGCCGCCTCCTTGATACGGCAAATAGTCTGCGTAAGTTGTTCGACTGTTGCATTTGAATCATCTTTTAATTGACCGAACGTACCTTGATAGTCACCCGATATTTTTTGTGTCAAATCGCCATTGGCTAACGCCCCTAACACACGCACCACTCCTTCTAAACCCACTGAACTAATCTGCATCAGCTGGTTGATGTTTTGCGCCATCACAAGGAAGAAGCCGCTCTTGTTTTCGACCCGAATGCTTTGCGTGAAATCACCACGAACTGCGGCTGCAATAATGTTGGCAATCTCCTCTTCTACCGCCAACTCTACGGTGCGATCTAACCATTCCACAGCCGAACCTAAATGATGACCGTGTTCATTGATAACTGCATTGACCGTTAGGGAAAAAGTATGTCCGGCAATTTTGAGCGTGGCTTTTTGTGTGCTGTTTAACTGCGTCAGCAACTGTGATTGATTCCCAATACTGGCGAACAAGGGATCAATACTGGTGCCCATCAAATTTGCCGCGTCGAAATTGGGCAATTCTTTGCGCATATCGTCTTGCGCAGCCTTAAACATCTCAACGATGGCTTTGTTCATGTAGATGATGTTGCGATCTTTGTCGGTAACCATCACATTGGTGCTGACGTTGTCGAGGCCAATTTTTATGCGTGTCACTTCGTCATTGACACGCTTGGCATCACTCACTTCAAAGCCCATGCGTATCTGCATCGCTTTCATGGCATACAACAACATACCCGATTCATCAGCACGCTTGACCGAGATGATGTCGTGATAGTGCCCTTGTGAAACCCGCAGCAGTTGACTGCTGGCTTCCCTCAATGAACTGATGATGTAGCGTACCAACATCCATCCCAACCACGCCGACAGTAACAATGAAAACAACGTGACCCATAGCTGTAAGCGCCCCCATTGCTCGCTTTCTAACGTGGCTGTTTCGTAAGCGTGCTTAATTCCCTCCGCCTCGTGCTGTGTCATGTCAGACACGGATTTTTTTGCCGCATCGTGCAATGGATTGAGCAGTCCTAACAACACACTATTGGCCGCCAGATAGTTGCCGTCCAATAGCAATTGGCGCGTAGGCAAGACGGCTTGCTCCATATAGTTATCGCGGGCAAGCACCACTTCAGCCAGCATCACTTTGCCTTTTTCTGATTTGGCTTTGATCGCCATATCCTTGAGCAGCGCATCAATTTTATTCACATTGTCCTGCACCGCATTTGTGTGCGTCGTCAGGGGATGATTATGTGCGCCCATAAAATTACTACTCGGATCGTGTTGCAACCCTTGCATGATTTGGGTGCGACTATCCGTCATCAGATATTGCATCTCCTGAATATCTTCATTGAGTTCCATCCGCCGGGTGGCGATGTCATTCAACTTGTCAGCCGCCTGTTGCGACGAGTAGTAGCCAATCACGTTGTTGATGATTAAAGCCAACACCAACAGAGCGAAGATGCCCATCATGCGAGCTTTTTCACTCAAGTTTGTCACGTATCCAAGCAACCTAGCTAGGTCACCAGACTGCACCGCTTTACCTTCCACGATGCGCAAATTGCCCTGCTTACCTTCGCGAAATAAACGGTAAGCCGCTTCATGTGCCTCGATGGCCACCCGTGTGGGTTTGCTTCGCACGGACATATAGCCGGTGCAACTGCCCCCTTCATAAATAGGCGTGGCATTGGCAATGACCCAATAATATCCACCGTCCTTGCGGCGATTTTTCACCAGTCCCGTCCAAGGTCTGCCCTTCTTTAGCGTATTCCATAAATCCTCGAATGCTTCCACGGGCATATCAGGATGTCGCACCAGATTGTGCGGTTGTCCCAGCAATTCTTTTTCGGTAAATCCGCTGGCCTCGATAAAGTCAGGATTGACATAGGTAATCAAGCCTTTTAAGTCGGTCTTGGAAACAATCGAAGAACCCTCTTTCAGTTCATATTCGACATTGGTGACGGGGCTGTTCATACGCATCATTACTCTCCTTCAAAGGGTGTTGGCTGTTTATACAGCCGCATCAATCAATGACATTTCGCTACTGCTCATCAGCTTTTCAATATCCACTAGAATCAACATATGCTCTGCCACCGTTCCCAAACCCATGATGTAGCGCGTGTCTAAAGCGGCAGACAATTCGGGCGCAGCGCGTATCTGATCGGCATTCAGCGTCAACACATCGGACACGCTATCCACCACGATGCCCACCACGCGCTGACCAAAATTAAGAATGATCACCACCGTGAACTGGTCATATTCAATGTTGGGTAATTTGAATTTGATGCGCAGATCAACGATAGGCACGATAGTGCCGCGCAAGTTGATTACGCCTTTGATGAATTCGGGCGTGTTGGCGATATGGGTGACCGCGTCATAGCCGCGTATTTCCTGCACTTTAAGAATATCGAGTCCGTACTCTTCCTTGCCTAAAGTAAAAGTCAGAAACTCATTATTGGAAATACCGCTGTTCATTTCGGTTGCCATGCCCCCCCCTTATCTAACCGCACCTAGGTGTCTAGGCAGGATGGATAAATCATTTGTTGTTTGTTCACACATTCATGCATGCATAAGGTGCGAGCCAACAAACCATCCCGATTACAAAAATTAAAAACGTGCTAACTCTAACGGCACGTTTGCTAGTTTCTTTAGGGGAATAGACAAAATAAAACCCGCTAATTCGCGGGTTCGGTTTGTGTGGTTGGAAAGCGCTTTATTTATATTGCTAACAACAGCGGGGAGCGACCTTACGCGGCCAATTTATTTTGCTGGGCGGGGGCACTACTTAATGCAGCCACGTCTAGTATTAAAGCGACTTTGCCGTCGCCCAAAATAGTCGCGCCAGAAATACCCGGTAGCTTTCTGAAGTTGGTTTCCAAACTTTTGATCACCACTTGGTGTTGCCCCAGGAGCTCATCCACTTGCACCGCAATTTTTTTACCTTCCGCTTCGACGATGACCACGATACGCGTATCACCTTGCGTGCTACCTCTGGGTAAATTAAAGACTTCCTGCAATGCCAGCAAGGGCAGATATTCGCCGCGCACATGCACCATGTGTCCGCCGCCACTTACCGTGCGTAAATCTTTGTCCGCCAGCAATAATGATTCAATGATGTAGCCCAAGGGGATGATGTAAGTCTGCTGTCCCACAGCGACAGATAAGCCATCCAAAATGGCTAACGTGAGCGGCAAGCGAATGAGAATTCGAGTTCCCAAACCTTCGGCGGACTCAATTTCAACACGGCCTCCCATGGCGGCAATGTTGCGCTTCACCACATCCATGCCAACTCCACGCCCCGACACATCCGTAATCACCTCGGCGGTAGAGAATCCCGCTTCAAAAATCAGCATCCACACTTCTTGGTCGCTCATATCGTCACGCACGGGTAAGCCGCGCTCTTTGGCTTTGCTTAATATCTTGCCGCGATTCAAGCCGCCGCCGTCATCGCTGACTTCAATCAAAATGTTGCCCCCTTGGTGTGAGGCTTTTAGGGTAATCACGCCCTTCGCGGGCTTGCCTGCGGCAATGCGTTTATCGGGAGCTTCGATGCCATGATCCAAACTGTTACGCACCAAATGCGTTAAGGGATCTGCAATTTTTTCAATCAGCCCTTTATCTAATTCAGTGCCTTCCCCCAAAGTTTTGAGCTCGACCTGTTTGCCCAACTTGCCTGCCAAATCGCGCACTACACGAGGGAAACGGCTGAACACAAAAGAGATGGGCAACATGCGTACCGACATGATGACTTCCTGCAAATCACGCGTGTTGCGTTCCAACTGATGCAACCCACTGTTTAATTTTTCATACAGCGCGCTATCCACCGTGGCAGCAGACTGCGCCAGCATGGCCTGTGTGATGACTAATTCGCCCACCAAATTGATGAGCTGATCCACCTTTTCCACATTCACCCGTATCGAAGTATCCGCCGCCGGGGTGCTACTAGCTTGCACACGCCGTTCTCCTGCTTCGTTGGTGCGACGTTCTACCTGCGCAGCCGCAACAGGTGTTGCACTGGCAGCGGGGGGGATTACTTTTTGGAAAAATCCGTAACCTTGTTGGGTTTCTTGTTGAGCTTGTTGGGGTGTTGAGGGCAGCTGCGTGGGTTCATCAACAAACAAACCAAAACCTTGCGTGGTGTCGGTTGCGGCAAGGAGCGTGCTGGCGACAGCAGGTTCATCATCGAAAAATCCATAACCTTGATCTGCCACAACGCAGGGAGTGGATGTCTCCACCTCTTCAAAAAAACCGTAGTCTGCATGGGGCTCACTGCTGCTTGCCTGCCCCCCTGCATCATCAAAAAATCCATACGCATCATCTTGCGTGGCGGGTGCTACGTTGTTGGAGGGGGCAACAACCGGCGCTTCAATTTGCGTGAGCTGCGCTAGTTTTTCGCACACCATTTTTACTTCAGCTTGATCCACCTCCCCCTCACCGCGATGCGCATAAAGCTGCATGCGGATGACATCTCCGGCTTCCAGAAATACATTCACCATCTCATCGGTCAGTTGCATTTCCTGTTTGCGCAGACGGTCGAGCAAATTTTCTAGAATGTGGGTCACCTCGGTCATATCGGTAAAACCGAACGTACCGCTGCCCCCCTTGATGGAATGTGCCGAGCGGAAAATCGCATTCAAATCATCCATGCTTGGATTGTCCACTTGCAAAGCCAATAGCAAAGATTCCATCGTGCCCAGATGCTCAGCTGTCTCCTCGAAGAAGATTTGATAGAACTGTGTGATGTCGATGCTCACGATGCTCTTTCTATAGTTTTAGTGATGCGCCCTCACTATGAACAACACGCCTAATTCACCCAATAACTTTCTTCACCACTTCAAGCAATTTATTGGGGTCGAATGGTTTAACCAACCATCCCGTTGCCCCCGCCGCTTTGCCTTGCACCTTCATGGCATCCCCCGATTCAGTCGTCAACATGAGAATGGGCACACTGCGATAATTGGGCAAAGCGCGTAATGCTTTGATGAGCGTTAAGCCATCCATGCGAGGCATGTTTTGATCGGTCAACACCAAATCGACAGTACGTTGCTTGGCTTTATCCAAGCCTTCTTGTCCATCTGCCGCTTCAATCACTTCATACCCGGCGCTCTTTAACGTGAACGCCACCATTTGACGAATCGAACTTGAATCATCAACACTCAAAACAATTTTTGCCATGGCCTAACCTCCAACGATTGATCAATACGTTCATGCGCTACGTCCTAAAACAACTCAATATCTCCACTTTGCATATGTTGCTGGCGCACTGGATTTTTGGTGCTGAGATGATCGGCGCGCTTGAATATCTCAACAATTTCTGCCAATACCAGTACAGTTTCTTGCTGTGAGACCAAAGCGCCGCTTTGTTCTTGCTTGGCGACATCCTCCATCCGCAGCCATGCGCTCTGCATACATTCGAGGCGTTGCAGAGAATGCTGTAACAGTTGATTCACCATGTCTTGAAATTGCAATGAAGTCACCGCAGCACCCACCACATCATCGACCTTGATAGAGATGGCCGACTGCTTTTCAATCACCGCTGTCATCGCCTGATTGATTTGCTGCACTTGCACCATCACGTTATCGAGCCTGTTCTTTGATTGCAGTGCGAAATCCATATCCAGCGAAGCCATTCGATTGATGACCTGCTCCGCATCCACAATTGCGCCATGTACTTGGGTGACATTGCTGCGAATCTGCTGACTGAAATGTTCTGCACGCGAAGAGAGTTTGCGCACTTCATCGGCGACCACGGCAAAGCCGCGCCCCGCTTCGCCTGCTCGCGCGGCTTCGATAGCCGCATTCAATGACAGTAAATTGGTTTGTTTGGAAATCGAGTCAATCTCGCCCAGCACCCCCAGAATGGCGCGCACTTGTTGGCTCACCGTCTCCATCTTTTCGGCTAACTCGACCCCCGTCTTGCTGTTGTTGATGATGCTGCCCACCAGCGCTTTCAAGGTGTTGGATGTTTCATCGAGATGATCTGTTAGGGCAGCTTCTCTGCGCTCGCCCTCCGCCCCCGAGCCAGTGACGGATTCCGCGACAGTGCGTTGTTCACGAATCAATTGATGCATACCGTCAAAACTATTCAGTAATTTCCCGATGGCATCACTTAACAGTTTTTGCACCTGCCCCATATCGGCATGGGCGCCCGAAAAATGGGTGGCGAATTGCTGATGCGTGTGCAGGAATATGCCATCCACGGCATTGCCATTTTCACGTGATAGTTCGTTAGTTTTTGCTGGCACTGTGCGAGCAGTGTTGAAATGACGCATGAGCAAAACTGCCGCTAGGGTAATTAAGCTACTCAATAACAGCGCCAGATTGCCACTGGCAGCGCCCACTACCCAGTGCAATCCCGTTGCGATGACCACGATAATAATGACGACTTGCATCTCAACCCCCTGCTTCCAATAGGTTTGAATCATTAGACAAACGAGGTGCTGCCCACTTAGCTGGGCGAATGACACAACAAACTGGTATCGCCCTCGCCTGCCACGGCTAAACGTTCTAGCGCAGCTAACACCTGCATGCTGTCTGTTTCCATCTTGGAAACCAGTTCCATCCCGTACAAGCGCTCTCCTTTGCGATAAGCCAGCACAGCCTCTTGGCCGTTCGTGTGAAAATTTTGATGTGGCGTGGCGACAGCGGCATATCCATCTAATTTGGAGAAGCAATCTTTGCCTTCGCCCTCGAAGTACCACTTGCCTAGGCGGCAATTACTATGCGATGCGAAGCTATCCGCATTCCGCTCGGAGATACCCATGAAGACTTTGTAAATTTCAAATTTATAAAGAATGTGATCAATTTTTGCCACCTCGACAAAACTGCGCAATGCCGCTGCCGATATAGTGCCTTCCATTTGGTGCGATAAATCGAGTAGATGTTTCATGTTGCCCATCACGCCGCCAACTTCTTGGCTAAACACCTGCGATTTATCTGCCATAGATTGCATCTGCTGTTTGGCTTGTCCCGTTTCACCTTGAATTGCGGTGACGATAGTCGAAATTTCACTGGTCGCTTTGGCAGTACGCTCTGCTAATTTGCGCACTTCATCGGCGACCACTGCAAAGCCGCGTCCTTGTTCTCCCGCCCGCGCTGCCTCGATGGCAGCATTCAACGCCAGCAAATTAGTCTGATCGGCAATCTCTTTAATCAGCTGCACAATGCTGCCAATTTCAGCCGCGCGCTGAGTTAAGTTCTGCACGTTGTTGGATGATTGCAGCGTGTCGCCGGACAAAGCATCCAAGCTTTTAGAAATTTGCAATACGGCTTCGCGGTTACCTGCGGAGATCGTGGCCGCTTCAATGGCGTGTTGCTTTTCTTGCTTAAGCGACTGTGCAGCTGCCACTTGCGAACCCTGCAAGGCGATGAATGAATCTCCAAAATTTTGCATGTTGCTATAAATTTTGCGGGACATTTCACAGTCAAGTTGAGCTTGTTCCAGGTCCGCTCGCATGACATCACGCTCATCTCCAACCTGGATAAATTGATTACGCAAGTCGGCCAGCTCTCGTTCGGTTTGCTGTAATTTGATAAGCGCTGCTTGGTGTTCCTGTTTTAATTTTCCGCAAAACATGATTATGTACCTCCTGTTATTCGCTTTTAATTTCCGCGTACATCACTGAGCAATTCCTTGATGTCGAGAATCAACACAATGTCGCCTTCACTTGACATTGTTACCCCCGCCACGCCTTTGGGTCGGAAGGTATCCAATGACTTAATCACCACATCGTCATGCCCCGCAAAACCGTCCGCCGATAAAATGAAACTGTTTTTGCCTACCTGCATCAGCACTCCCACTTCGGGTGCACTGCCTTGTTCCCAACCAATCAATTGCGCTAACGGCAACACCGGCAACACTTCACCCCGTACCACCATGGTGGCGCGTCCCGAAACTTGCTGGAGTTGGTTATGACTGACCGACAAAATTTCGCGCACCATCGACAAGGGCACAGCAAATGATTGATCACCGAGACGCAAAATAAGCACAGGCAAAATCGCCAATGTGAGCGGCAATGAAATGGTGAACAGGCTGCCTTTACCGGGTTCCGATTGGATGCTGATGTTGCCGTTGAGTTTTTGGATATTGGTTTTCACCACATCCATGCCCACCCCACGACCAGATACGCTGGATATTTCGTCTTTGGTTGAAAAGCCGGGTAGGAAAATGAGTTCTAGACATTGGTGTTCATCTAATGTGTTGGCCACTTCCTCACTGATGACGCCTTTCTCGATGGCTTTGTTACGAATCACATCAGGGCGCATGCCGCGCCCGTCATCGGCGATGGTAATGAGAATGTGGTCGCCTTCTTGGCGCGCTTTTAATTCAACTTGGCTTTTTTCAGGCTTACCTGCGGCGATACGTCCTTCAATGGTTTCCACACCATGATCAACGGCATTGCGCACCAGATGCACCAGCGGATCGTTCAAATCTTCAATCATGGTTTTGTCCATCTCGGTTTCTTCACCGGATAGCACCAGCTCTACATCTTTTCCTAGTTGCCGTGCTAAATCACGCGCTAAACGCGGATATTTATTGAACAAGCGCCCGATGGGTTGCATGCGTGTTTTCATCACTGCATTTTGCAAATTCACCACCAACATATCGAGCTGGCTCACTGACTGATCGAGTTCGCGCAAGGTGTCCGCATCGTGGTTGCCTTGCATAATGTCGGAACGCAAATGGGTAAGACGATTTTTGGTCAGGCCAATCTCACCTGATAGATTCAACACTTGATCGAGCCTGACGGTATCCACGCGAATGGTGGCTTCCTTCACTTCTTTGATGGGCAAGTCCCCAGGACGGCGCCCAATAGTACTGCCGGGTACATCCACCGTGCGTCGGCCGAATGCTTTTTGAGTGGACTCTTCTTCTGCAACGGCTGCGGCAACTTTGTCTGCATCACGAACCACCCCCACTTCGGCGACGATGTCTGACGGCACGAGTGCGGCATACAAAGCTTTCCAATCGACATTGTGTGCTTCGACAGCTGTGGTTAATGATTGCGCAGGCGATGCTGTGTGAGCAGCCTGTCGCACATCATTTTGCGCGGCAATCTGTTTATCCAAAATGGGTGCGTGTGCGGTGTGTACAGACATTAAATGCGCGGGTTTTTGCCCCGCTAACACCGCAATCAGTGCATCAATCAATTCAGTCGGGGCAGATAAAGGCAACTGGCTTTGAGAAAGCGCACCAAACATTTTGCTGACCTCGGCGGTAGCTGCAAAAATCACATCCATGGCAGAAGTCGTCAATTGCAGTTCGCCATTGCGCAGCTTGTCGAACAAGTTTTCAGTCAAATGACATACCGTCACTAATTCATTCGCATTGAGAAATCCCGCACCGCCTTTTATGGTGTGAAAGCCTCGAAAAATTTCATTCAACAGTTTGCGATCATCAGGAGATTTTTCCAGCTCGATTAGTTTTCCATCTACCTCGGAAAGCATCTCTGACGCTTCCACCAAAAAGTCCTGCAATAGCTCTTCCATGCCTGCAAAATCGTTCATGTTGCTCTCCTGATTAGTGAAGGGTTGCGCGCGACCCTTCCCTCTTAAAACCCAAGGCTTTCTAATAAATCGTCCACCTGATCTTGGCTGGTCACCACGTCTGTGCGCCCGTTGGCATTAATGACGGGGCCGTTTAACAGCCCTGCGTTTAATTCCAATTTCATTGCGGGAGGCGCGTTTTCAACCAACAAGGCAACCAACTGTTTTTCCATTTCTTGCGTAACGGTGATAATTTTTTTAATCACCTGCCCGGTTAAATCTTGAAAGTCCTGGGTCATCATAATTTCCAGCAAATAAGCATTGGTCTGCTTGGTCTGTCTGGGCACTTCGTGCAGGTAAGCTTGAGTTTGCAGCGCTAAATTTTTGAACTGTTCAATGTCTAATTGATTGTCAAACAGCTTCTGCCACTGCATGGATAGGCGCTCGGCCTCGGCTTCAATTTTTTCTACCACCGGCTGCGCCGCTTCGGTTGCGTTGAGCACTCGCTCGGCAGCTTGCTGTGTCAGGGTGGCCACATAATTCAAACGGTCACGCGCATCGGGAATAGAGGCCGTCGCTTTTTCGATTTCCTTGTTTAATCCTAGCTCGCGCAAAGTGTCATGCAGATTGCGCGCCATATGTCCAATATGGCTGATGACTTGTTTCGAATTTGCTTCTTCACTATTCGCTGCGGGCGGCAAGGCGGCCGTGTTCTCTTCGGTGTTCGCAGCCAAAATGCTATCGAACAAGGACTCCAAGTCTTCGGTATCTTGCATTGCAATATGGATAGCCATGACATTCCTCACTTATTCATGTTGACGAAAATCTTCTTCAGCTTTTCGTCTAATGTGGATGCAGTAAATGGCTTAACCACATAGCCACTCGCGCCCGCCTGTGCTGCCTGAATGATGTTTTCCTTCTTTGCTTCTGCCGTCACCATCAAAACCGGCAAATGTTTAAGCTTGGCATCGGCACGAATTTGCACCAGCAACTCCAATCCAGTCATGTTCGGCATGTTCCAGTCCGACACCACGAAATCAAATTCAGCGGCACGTAACTTGGATAAGGCCTCAACACCGTCTTCCGCTTCTTGCACGTTGACGAAGCCCAGCTCCTTAAGCAGATTGCGCACGATGCGTCGCATCGTCGAAAAATCATCCACCACTAAAAATCTTGTGCTCTCTATGCCCATTTCGTTCTCCTTAAATCTTTGGAAGAGACTCATAACGCGCCCACTTCACTCGCTTCACGTTAGCAATGGCCTTAACGTGGACGACAAAATAATTGAATCAAATTTAGGCACGTAGTAATCAACCCCCACATTGCGTCCCATTGCACGGTTTGCATCGGATGACAACGATGAATGCATCACCACGGGGATACCATCAAAGCGCCGATCCGTCTTGATGTGTTGCGTCAATACATAACCATCCATTTCCGGCATCTCGGCATCCGTCAAAATCACTTGGATTTGATTGTGCAAAGGCACCCCTGCGTTTTGTGCGTTATCCGCCATCGACTTCAATCTTTCCCAAGCCTCATTGCCATTGGTGGTTTGAATTTGTTTGACACCCATTTTGTCCAACACCTCGGCAATTTTTCTGCGTGCAACCATCGAGTCATCGGCAAAAAAGACACATAGCTCATGTTCCGATTCAACGCGTTCCACGTTACCCACCACCCCTTCACCAAAAGCGTTCTCTAAAATTTGTTCCACATCGAGAATTGAAATGAGTGTTCCATCGGGTAGCTCTGTGATCGCTGTAATGAGTGCGGCTTTGTCGGACAGCATGCCTTCAGTTGCACGCACCTTCTCCCAGTCCACGCGGATAATGCGATCCACGTCATGCACCAAAAATCCTAGGATGTGTGTGTTGTATTCGGCGACCATCATCGTCTGGTGTCGTTCTGTGGGATGCATGCCCATGAAATTGGCCAAGTTCAGCACGGGCATGACATGGCCACGCAACGAAACGATGCCATCCACACCGTTTGGCATGTTGGGAGTGCGCGTAATTTTTCCAGCTGCGCAAACCTCTTTAACTTTGAACACATTGATGCCAAATTTTTCACCGCTGCCCAAGCTAAACAACAAAATCTCCATCTTGTTGGAACCCGCCAATTGGGTGCGAGCATCTATCTGCTCCATGAGGTCGTCGTCATTATTAAATCTTTGTTCTAAATCGTTCATGTCTGTCTCCCCGTCAGATTCTTTACGCCAACAAGCGTGTCAATGTCTGGGCTAATTTTTGCGGCTCAAACTTGGGCACGTATTCATCTACCCCCACTGTTTTGCCTAACTGCTGATTGGAAGAGCTGCTTAAGGATGAGTGCATCAATACGGGAATGCCGTTGAAGCGTTTATCTGCTTTAATTTTTCGCGTCAGCATGTAACCGTCCATTTCAGGCATCTCCACATCGGTCAAAATGACTTGCACCATTTCTTTTAACGGTGTGTGTGTGGTATCCGCATAGTCGGCCATCTTGCTTAATTCAATCCACGCCTGCTTGCCATTGATGGCCGAGATATGTTTTACCTGCATGGCATCTAGGGTGCGTGTAATTTGCCCGCGTGCCACCGAAGAATCATCCGCAAAAAACACCGTGCGATCTTTGCCTAGCGGTTGTACATTTTTGAAAATAATCTCATCGCTATCAAAATGACTGGTTTCGGACAACACCTTTTCCACATCCATCATCATCACCAAGCGCTTATCTTTAAGCTCGGTAATAGCCGTCACCAGGCCGCCCATTTCCGCTAATAAAATAGCGGGGGGTACACGCATCGCCGACCAATCTAAACGCAAAATGTTGTCCACTGCTTTAACTAAAAAGCCCTGTGTATGCCCGTTGTATTCAGTGACAATCATGATGTCTGGCTTACACTCGGTTTCAATACCGATGTACTTAGCTAGATTAATAACGGGTACCAGCACGCCGCGCAAACTCACCATGCCTTCAACCGATGCAGGCATCTCGGGTGCGCGTGTAATGGTGGGGATGCGCATCACTTCGCGCACTTTGAATACATTGATACCAAAAGTTTCTTCACGTCCCGTGTGAATATCTTTACCCAGCGAGAACATCAGAATTTCTAGCTTGTTAGTGCCTGCCAATTTGGTGCGGGCATCAATGCTTTTTAATAGGTCGGACATTTAATTCTCCTTGCAACCATTTCTGCTGCGGCATGTCAGGTGCGGACGTCATCAAACCTTAAGCACTTCGACCGACTGCCTAACCTCAAGCGCTTTCGCTTCCAATTCATTGGCTAAATTCAGCAAACTATTGGCGGCATGCGCGTTTTCTTCCGACATGGAAGAGATGCGCTCTGTGCTTTGCGCCAGTTCGGTTGAAGCGGCGGTTTGTTCGGTGAGTGAGCCTGAAATTTCGTCAATGACAGCGGCTACCTCGCTAAAACTTTTTTGAATCAGCGTGATTGAGCTTTGAGCTGATTCGGCATCGTTCACGCCTTGACGTGTGGTTTCTACCACTTTGCCCATGCTGCCTAGTGCATGCGTAGCCACGGCACCAATTTTGCTGGACATCTGATTAATCTCATTCGTAGCGCCCGCTGTGCGTTCGGCCAACTTGCGCACCTCATCTGCGACCACCGCAAAACCACGTCCCTGCTCACCTGCGCGTGCTGCTTCAATGGCGGCATTCAAGGCCAATAGATTGGTTTGGTCAGCAATTTCTTTGATGGTTTTTACAATGTCGCTAATGCGCGAGGCATCCTGCCCCAAGCGTGATACTTCAGCGGAAGCGGTTTCAATTTCTTGTGCGGATGCCAGCAAGCCGCTCACGGTTTTATTCACCACTTGCGCGCCTTGCTCGGCATTGCTACGCGAATGCGTGGCGATATTTTTTGCACTGCCACCTTGGTCGCTGATATGCGTGGTGGATACGCTTAACTCTTCGATGGCTGCCGCCATGCTGCTCACCGCATCTGTTTCATGGTTCACGTTCTCTGCGATTCTTTGTGCGGAAATCGCCAAGTCGTGCGCCATATCACCCACTTGATGAGCCTGTGCTTTGACTTTGGCAATCATGTCGCGTAACGCGCTTTGCATGTGATAGGCGTCGTCTAACAAACTGCCTGCGCGTGGAGAGATTTTTGGATGTTGTGAAAAATCGCCAGATGCCATCACGTTCACCACCGCCGCCACATCCTTGGGGTCGCCGCCCAATTGATTCAACACAGAGCGAATGATGGTCATCGCAAGAAAGATAGACAAAGATAAGGACAACACCGCCCACAGCATGACAATGTTGCGCCTATGCTTAAAATCTTCGTCTGTTAGCGCAAGTTTTTCAGCACTTTTAGCATTCGTGAATTGGACAATATCTTCACGTAATTCCTGTATCAATTTGGTGAGTGGTCTGTCTATACCAGCCACTACGGCATCGGATGCGGAGGCATTGCCGTTATGCGCATCCATCTGTGCCAGGTACTTAGCACTGATGGCGCGATGTTCAGTATCCACGGCGTTTATTTGTGTCATAAATCCGTCGAATCCTGAATGACCAATCGCTAGTTTTTTTAATCCCTCGCTGGCCAATTTCGCACTACTGTTGAAATCATGTTGCTGCTCTATAAATTCCGCACGGTATTTTTTTAATTTATCCGCATCCCCTCCGCGAATCCAAACATCTTTCGCTAGCTTGCTTTCTTTCAAGATGGCCACTTCCATATTGTCGATTTCCACCAACACGCCCATATCCATTTTGAGTCCGCTCACATTGTCCTTGGCGGTTTCAATCGAGCCACTTAACTGCACCAATCCAAACACAGCCATGGCCAAAAACATCACGAAAGATAATGATTCCAACATCAGGAATTTATTTTTGAGTGCTAGTTCGTTCAACATTTTGATCTCCACTTAAATTTCAACTTGGCTGCGTGACCCATCGTGCTAATTAAAACGGTGTACTTCCTCATTCATTGGATGACGCATTTTTGGGGGTGATGCAAACATCAGGTGCATGACACTGTAACGGCATCAAATTGTTTTTCTTTAGAGGAATAGGCAAAAAAAATCCCGCTATTTCGCGGGATTGAAAGATTCGTGAGCACAACAGGCAATCAAAATGAACGAGGGCATCTATGTAATGGCCCTGTGCTTAAAGGAAGGTCTGGGTTCAATCAACAACCCTCGCAGCTTGTGTCTATTTACACATGGAATAAGCTGACCGATTCGTGTAGCGCTTCAGCTAGTTTTCTCAACTCCGCAATTTCTTGTCCCGCCAAATCGACAGCCGCATGATTCTCTTCCGACATTCGCGCGATCTTTTCAACATGCTTGGCAATTTCGCTGCTGGCTTGGCTTTGCTCGCCTACTGATAGGGCGATGTCACCCACCCCCTGATTTGATTTAGACACTGCAACACCTGCGGCAGCCAATACCGCAGAAACTTTTGCGGCATGTTCTTGGGTGGTTTTGAGTGAGTTCAGCCCACTTTGCACCGTCTCTTCAACATTCGATGCTTTCCCATTTAGCGATTGCGTAACGCGGTCAATTTCATTAGCGGACTGTGCAGATTTTTCGGCCAGCTTGCGCACCTCGTCAGCCACGACAGCAAAACCTCTGCCCTGCTCTCCGGCGCGCGCCGCCTCGATGGCCGCGTTAAGCGCCAACAGATTAGTCTGATCAGCAATCTCTTTGACCTGCTGGGTCATCCCCGCGATGGAGCGTGTGCTTTCAACAAACTCTTTCACCGAGAAGGCAATCTGATTGACCGTGGTCTGAACATTCGCCACTTCACCGATGAGTTGATCGACATTTCGCACCCCTTGTTCGGTTTGCTGCAAGCTATGCACAGCCAGCTTGTGCACATCCTCGGTATTAGCTGCGACTGAATTGATGCTCACGGTTATCTCCTCGACCGCCGCTGCGGTGGAGGTGGAGGCTTCACTTTGCGCTTTTGTACCTTGGGTAATTTGCACGGAGGCTCGGGTAAGTTCATTCGCGTTAGCGGTGACCTTTTCGCTGTTGTTGCGCACTAAAACAATAATTTTAGAGAAACTGTCCATGAGGTGATTGAAAGCGAGTGCGGTCTGCCCTGGTTCATCTTTTCCTTCTTTAGCGCGTAAGCTCAAATCATTAGACGCCGCAATCTGTGTGATGGTGTGACGCAAACCATTAACCGAGGCGATGATGCTATTCGAGAGCAGTAACATCAAACTCGCAATGACAGTCAATATGCCTACAACAATGAGGCCATTTCGAATGAGGTGAGATTGAAAGATGGCCTCCACATCATCCACATAAATACCGGAACCGATGACCCACCCCCACGGGGCAAAACCGACCACGTAGGACACTTTGTCGATGGGTTTATCGTGCCCTGGTTTAGGCCACTGATATCCGACGAACCCTGCTCCGTCTTTTTTGACTACCTTGACGAATTCAACGAATAGCTTGAGACCGTTTGGATCTTTTGACTCGGACAAGTCCTTACCATCCAGCTCGGCTTTTATCGGATGCATGATCATGGTGGGATGCATGTCGTTGATCCAAAAATAATCCTTATTCCCGTAACGCATCTGCTTGATGGCGGCGATGGCAGCCGCCTTGGCTTCGTCCTCTGTCATCTTTCCTGCGCTTGCTAACTGCTGAAAGTGTTCAACAACGCTATAAGCAACTTGCACTACTTGCTGAGTCTTTAATTTTCTATCCTCCAACAAGGAAGCGCGCTCACTGATCAAGTCGATAATCGGCAAGAGTAGCAAGCCAATCAAAGCCATCGTGATTAAGACCGTAAATTTATTTCTGATGTTCATATCATTCAACATTTCAACTCTCCTTATTTCAACCCCCTCCCTGCGTATGTAGGTGTGTTGTGTGCTTGGGGTTGTGCGTATGCCTGTAACTGTATCGGCAGAAAACTTAATTTATTAAGAAGAACAAACAAAAAAAATCCCGCTCATTAGCGGGATTGAATAAACGAAAGACATCATCACTTTAACTTGCATGCCAATCGCTCTGGGGAGTGTATGGGTAAGCACATTTTCAATGTGCCGCCTGTGCATCGGGCGCAGCGGGGAGCACGGGCAATGCCTCGACACTCTCTTTAATGACATCTTCAACTTCTGCGGCTTCGGTCTCAACATCTACCCCGACTGTTCCGCCGTCATGGCTGGCGGCTTCTTCGGCTTTCTTGTTCATCACGATGAGGCTGATACGTCGGTTGATAGGACTTAAAGGCTCTTCTTTATTAAACAGTACCGCAGAGGATAGCCCCACCACGCGCACAATTTTTTCATCGGCCATGCCGCCCGTGATCAATTCACGACGCGAAGCATTAGCACGGTCGGCAGATAATTCCCAATTGCTGTAGCCCTTGCCGCTTGCGTTATAGATGGCTGCATCGGTGTGTCCAGAGATACTCACTTTGTTGGGCACGTCGTTTAGCGTCTTACCAATTTCGTGGAGAATTTCTTTGGTGTACGGTTCAAGTTGCGCGCGACCACTTTGAAACATGGGGCGATTTTGTTCATCCACAATTTGAATACGCAAACCTTCGCTGGTGATGTCGAGCAGGATTTGGCTTTTGAATTTTTGCAATTTGGCATTGACCTCAATCGCCTTCTCGATATTCGATTTCAGCTCCTTGAGTTTTTCAATCTCTTTAAGCTTTTCAGTACGCAAAAATTCTTGCTGGGCGGCTTTGATATTGATGACTTTCTTTTCGGCAGGCAGCTCACCTTTTTTGACCTGGCCTTCGCTACGCGTCAGATCTTGTCCACCGCCTTTGATGATGCTGGAACTATCCCCGCTGCCCGTGCCGCCCATCAAGGCTACTTTGAGCGGGGTCTTGAAGTATTCCGAAATACCTTGTAGGTCACCTTTCGCGGTTGATCCCAACAACCACATCAGCAGAAAGAACGCCATCATCGCCGTTACAAAATCGGCATAAGCAATTTTCCACGCCCCACCATGATGACCACCCGCCACCTTTTTGATGCGCTTCACAACGATGATGGGTTTTTTAGGATCAGCCATGATTGAAATTACGTCTCTGAATGGCGCTTAAGGACGGCGCTTAAATTAACGTTTTTGTTTGACATGTTCTTCTAGCTCGGCAAAGGCAGGTCGCTCTGTTGAGTTCAACACCTTGCGTCCAAATTCGACGGCCATTGCTGGCGCATAACCATTCAAATTAGCCAGCAGCGTGACGCGAATGGTCTGAAACATTTTGGTGCCCTCTTCCGCTTTCTGTTCCAGCGTACTCGCCAGCGGCCCCACGAATCCATACGCCAACAAGATGCCCAGGAAAGTGCCCACCAGCGCATGTGCAATCAAGATGCCCAACTCTGCGGGCGGAATACCCACCGACTCCATGGTATGAACCACCCCCATCACCGCCGCAACAATACCGAACGCGGGCATACCGTCGCCCAATTTGGCAATCGCATGCGCGGGCACTAATGCCTCGTGATGATGCGTTTCTATTTCAATGTCCATCAGGTTTTCAATTTCCATCGCATTCAAATTGCCACTCACCATAATGCGTAGGTAATCGCAAATAAATTCGACCACGTGATGGTCGGCGAGGACTTGCGGATATTTGGAAAAAATCGGACTTTCTTCAGGATTCTCAATGTCACTTTCAATCGACATCAATCCTTCTTTGCGCACCTTGCCTAAAATTTCGTACAAAAATGCCATCAGCTCCATGTACGTTTCTTTGTTGTACTTGGAGCCTTTGAATACTTGTGGCAGCCCTTTAAGGGTAGCCTTTGCCGACTTCATCGTATTGCCCACGAAGAACGCGCCCAACGCGCCTCCGCCAATCATCAGCAACTCGATGGGTTGAAATAAGCCGCCTAGATGTCCGCCGGCCAACGCATAGCCACCAAACACGCAGGCTAGTACAACGACGTAACCGATGATGACTAACATGTTCGCGCTCCCTTTTTATACCCGTGCTGTATCAACACAATTGACCTAATGACACTGGATATAACGGCACTTTCGATTAAAACTTTAGCGGATAGTTTTGCCTAAATATCGCTCAAGCAGCAATCGCAAATTGTTTGGCTACACGGGTTTTTCCGGCACGTGCGGGTGGGTGACAGATGCCGCACACGTAATGAGTATGTAGTTCATCCGTGTGGGTAACGAAGTGTCCGCCGCAAGTTTTGCAGGGAATAAGTTGCAGCATGTTGGCCTTGAAGAAACGTAACAAGAACCAAGCACGAGTGATGCTCAACACAGGCTCATTGCCCTCGATTCCTTCAATCTGATCCAGATATAAACGATAGGCCGCAATCAGCGCTTCAACACCCTGAATGCCTGCGTTGTTCACCAAAAACTGATGAATATCTAAAAACAAAGAGGAGTGAATGTTGGGCTGCCAACTGATAAA
>JAVHQJ010000354.1:0-6733 GCA_036171075.1 Sideroxydans sp.
GCGAGACGAAAGCAACCTCGAAATACTCGCATCAAACGCACGCTTGAAATCTTGGTCTGACGCATAGCGTTTGTAGAGGTCTAGCTCGCGCCTGCGCTCAGTGCTGATTGCTTGTTGTATCAATCGTTCCAGTGCCAGTTGTCGATTTTGCACATCGGGGTTGTCTTCAACTTGCGCCTTGTAATCATCATGGCTCATCACATGCTTGGCGATATTGATGAACTTCACACGCTGTTCTTCGGGTGTCGCTTCCCAGCCAGCAAAGTGACGTTCGTTAAAGGCTTTAACAATGTCGTCCAGCGGATCCTTCTCGCCGTCACCGTTATGTGCGCCGCGCACATTCGGGTTTTGTGGGTCTAGTTCTGATTCGCTTGCATCCAATCCGATATTCACTTCTAGCTTAGACCGCTCTAAGCCATAGGTGGATAGGTCGATGCTATTCAGTAATTCATCCAACAAATCTTGGTCGGGGTCTTTGACTTTGAGCTTGGGGATAAGGAACTTCAAGAACCAATGCAGCATCTCCCAATTCACATTGTTGAACGGAATGATGGCGGCAATCTGCGCATAGATTTTGACGAACTGCTTGGACTTGATTTTGAAGTCGATGCGTTTCTCGTCATCCAAATCAGCGTCAAACCTCGCTACGACGGTATCAATAATGGGATGCAATTCTTCCGCTTCTGCACTGGCAAAGAACTTGTCATTAAAGTTCGTCACCTCAGCCCATTCGTAGATACCGAAATGATCCAGCGCATCCTTTAAGTCGTGCAGCACATTCACATCGGTCGGCTCGCTTAAAGACGTGGCTGTGTAAAACGGGTCGAATGCGGTCTTGATGTCATCCACAGAATTGTAGAAGTCGAGCACAAAGGTATCAGTCTTGCCCAGCTTCCAATTACAACGATTCAGCCTAGATAAAGCCTGTACAGCCAGCACGCCTTGCAGCTTTTTATCGACATACATGGTGTGCAGCATTGGCTCATCGAAGCCAGTCAGATATTTGTTCGCCACCACCAAAATTTTGTAGTCGTCTTTCTCGAAGGCTTCGGGCAAGTCGCGGGCAGAAATGCCGTTGATGCTGTCCTCGGTGTACTTGATGCCATCAATTATTTTTTCGCCAGAGAACGCAACCAGTGCTTTGAAGGGCGCGTTGGCTTCTTTGAGTGCTGCGCGAATCACGAAGAAGTAGCGAATGGCGGATTCGATATTGCGTGTGACGATCATCGCCTTGGCTTTGCCTTTGAGCTTCTTAGCTTGCCAGACATTACTCATGAAATGATCGACCATGACTTTGGCTTTCACTTCGATGGTCTTGGGGCTAGCTTCGACAAACGCTTTGAGTTTTTTCTGTGCCTTGGCGGTATCGAATAGCGGATTGTCCGTTACGGATTTTTGCACCTCGTAATAGCTCTTGTAGGTGGTGTAGTTGGCCAGCACATCGAGTATGAATTTCTCCTCGATGGCCTGCTTCATCGAATACAGGTGGAACGGATAAAATTTTCCGTCGCTGGCTTGGCGGCCAAACTTTTCAAGTGTCGCGGCCTTGGGTGTCGCGGTGAACGCAAAGTAACTGGCGTTCTTACTCATCTTGCGACCCTTCATAGCCGCTAGAATTTTGTCCTGCAAATCTTCTGGCACTTCTTCATCTTCTGAACCCAGCGTGGTGTTGAGTTTGTCCGATGCGCTACCCGATTGCGATGAATGCGCCTCGTCGATAATGACCCCGAAGTTACGGTCGGTTAGATCGTCGATACCATCCACGATGAAGGGAAATTTTTGCACCGTGGTGATGATGATTTTTTTGCCTAGCTCCAGATGCGCTTTCAATTCAGCCGCACTTTCGGCATGAGCAACGATATTTTTGGTTTCGGAGAACAGCTTGATGTTGTCTTTGAGCTGCGAATCCAACACGCGGCGATCTGTCACCACGATGACCGAATCAAATATATTTTTTACGCCTGTGCTGTCGTACAGCTCCACGAGCTGATAGGCCAACCACGTAATTGAGTTCGATTTCCCCGAACCCGCCGAATGCTGAATCAAATACGTTTTGCCGATGCCGTTGTTTTTTGCATCGTCCAAAATACCGCGCACCACGTCTAGCTGATGGTAACGGGGGAAGAACAGCGATTTACGCTCCTTGCCCGTTTTCTTGTCTTTCTCAATCGTAAATTTGGCGAACTGCTCAATGATATTGCTCAGGCTCTTGCGTGGCAGGATGTCTTGCCAGAGATAGGCGGTCTTGTGTCCATGCGGATTAACGGGATTGCCCTTGCCGTAGTTAAATCCCTTGTTGAACGGCAGGAAGTTGCTATCGTTCCCCGCCAACTGCGCGCACATATAGGCTTCGTCGGGGTCAACGGCAAAGTGAACTAAACAGCGACCAAACTCGAATAGCGGTTCTTTAGGGTCGCGGTCAGTTCGGTATTGCTTGATGGCGTTGTGGATGTTTTGCCCAGTCCACGGATTCTTGAGCTCCAGCGTCGCCAAAGACAAGCCATTCAGGAACAGCACCATATCCACCGACTTAAACGTGTCGGTGTCGGAGTAATGCACTTGGCGAGTGACGCTGAATATATTGGCTTCAAAATTGGCCAATACATCGGGGTTGAGGTCGTTGTACGGCAGGCGGTAGAGTAAGTCGAAGTGGGCATCGTCTATGTCCAGCCCCTTCTTCAGCACAGCCAGCACGCTGTCTTTTTTTATCTTCTTGTTCAGTCGTTCCAGCACCAAGCGTTGCCAGTTCGGACGGTCCTTTAGCTTGGCGAGTTCTTTCGGCTGGGTCGCTTCAAGAAAGCTCCAGAATAATTTACTGTCGATGGCAAACTCACGGTCGAAATCGGCTGGTTCGCCGATGCGATAGCCATCCTTGGCTAAGGTAGCTTCGATATGATTTTCTAGTGCGGCTTCGTTGGTTTGACTTACCATTACTTACCCTTAACTCGCAGTTTTCCAGTAACAACTGCTGCAATTAAATTAGATTTAAAACCTACTAAAGATTGAATTTGACTCTGCATATGTTGCAACACCCCTTCGATTTTTGCAGTCGCATTATCTAAATAATCAACAATCAAATCTTGTTCTGCTGTAGAAGGAGCGGCAATTTTGAGCTTGTGCAGCTTACTTGCTTTGATTCCAAGTGCCGTCGAACCAGTAGCCTCGCGTTTAAGAAGCGATTGGAAATACTGTGCTGTCATTGCGTACAAGGTAAAGCTAGGCAGTAACCGATCTCGCTTCAAACGCAGTTTGATTATCCTCTGAGCAAAAGCAACGTCTTCACGATCAACAAGTGCCACTTCGCCAAGAGGAGCCTCCATTGTGAAAAGCAAATCACCGATATTTGGCATCCCGCGATACATGATTTTTGGATACTCCTTCTCCGACACATATTCCTGAGATAGAGCGTAATCAATATGACCTTTTTTAATGTTCCTGGCTGTAACTAAAAAAATACCGCTTTCAACTTTTTCGGGGGTCTTCCCTCGGTAATCAACAATAGATTGAGTATATTTTGTGACAGGCACAACCGACCATCCTTTTGGGATTTCTCCAATCCACTCAACCTCGCTATCCCGCATCGGCACATCTGGGTTTAATCCACGTGTGACGGCTTGATTGATGAGGATGCTTTTCTGTTCTTGCAGCAGTTCGATGAGCCGCTTTTTCTTGGCAATGGCGGTGTCGATTTCAGCGGTTTTTTGGTCGAGGAAAGTGACGATGCGGTCTTGCTCGGCGCGGGGAGGGACAGTGATTGGTAGTCTCTTAAAGTCCACAAAATCTATATTTTGCCTCAGACCAGAACCCATGCCGTAAAAGACTTTCAGAGCATCAAAGCTCTCTAGCAAACGATACATGTAGTCTGGATTCATCTCCGGGTTGCAGCACAACCCCAGATATGCTGATGTAATCATGCCCTGATCTTTTGCCAAGCCAACCCGAAGACTTGTTTTATCGTTCTGAAGATCAGTAGTACGAATTACAATATCACCCGGCTTGATGAGTTGATAACTTTCAAAGGTTTCAGGAACTAAACCCGTCATCTTCTCTTCTGACTTGATAACGATGCGCCCATAACTAAGCGATAGAACCGTCTTTTCGGCAAGTTTTTTGTTGCGACGTTTGTTCTCTTTAAAGCAAGTAAAGCCAGGACGCACCTCCCAATGGCTGGGTACATCACCAATCCATTTCACCCCGCTAGGCTTGTAGCTCTCATACCGCTGCATCACTTGCCCCCGACGAAGCTAACCAGCGATTTGAGCAAGCCATCGGTTTCAGCTTCCAAGTTCAAAATTTCTTGGGTGACTTCCGCGAGACTGCGCAGCGGTTTGTGCTGGTAGAAATACTTGTTGAAGCTGATTTCGTAGCCAATCACGGTCTTGTCCAATGCCAGCCACGCTTCATCGACATGCGGACGAACTTCGCGCACAAAATAATCGTGTATCACACTCGATGCAGATAACGCGGTGTTGCGTGACAACGGGATATTTTCTGTGTCGCGCAGTTCGCTGTCTTGCTCATACTCAATGTGTTCGCCAGCTTTCGTGGCTGGCCAGTAGCCATAATCCGCCAGCTTGTCAGCGGTCGTGCCAAGTTCGGCAAGTAAGTCTTTTAACTTGGCGGCGGTGAGCTTGTGCAACTTTTTGATTACCTTTTCGGCACGCTCGTCGCGCCAGCTAATAGCACTCACAATTTGCTTACGTTCCGTTGCCGACAACTTCAATCCCAAGGCTTTAATCGCTTCATCAATCTTGCCTTCAAATAGATTGAAGTCGAGATGCTCTGTCGCACCTAGCTTGGTGGCGAGCTGCTGGGCAGATTGCATGAGTTCACGTTGCGCCAGCCAAGTGGATTCAGACACTAGCTCTTTACGGCTCTTGGGCGACAGGGTGATTTCTTCACGCTCAAGATGTGCTTCTATGGCTTCGGCGTGCTGCTTGAGATTCGTATAAACCTCATCGCCATATTTGCCGTAAACCCATTCCATGATTTCCTGCATCCCCACCGTGTAGCGCAAGGTGGCGATGCGTTCGTCGGTGAATTGCGCAGCCAAACGTAGCGGGCGTTCTACCGTGACTTTGTAATAACCAAAGTCGCGATTGTTGAACACTTTAGAAATGCCATCGTTGGGCATGTCCAAATAAAGCTGGGTGATTTGCTGGATATGCGCGTTGCTGAATTCGCAGTTTTTCTCGCCCAAGTTTTTGCGCAACTTTTGGTAAAGGTTGGATGCGTCTATCAGTTGCACTTGGCCACGACGGCTTGCCGCCTTGTTGTTCGACAGCACCCAAACGTAGGTAGTGATACCTGTGTTGTAGAACAGATTGTTCGGGAGCTGGATGATGGCTTCGAGGTAGTCATTCTCAATAATGAAGCGGCGGATATTGCTTTCACCACCGCCTGCGTCACCCGTAAACAAAGCCGAGCCATTGTGAACGGAGGCAATGCGCGAGCCTTGTGTGCCGTCCGCGACGCGCTTCATCTTGTCCACCATTTCCATCATGAACAGTAGCTGCCCATCGGATGAGCGCGGAATAGCGGGATAGAGATCGTGCTTCTCGCCTGTGTAATCGGACAGCTTTACCTGAAAGCGATGGTCGAGTACGTCTTTGCCTTCGATGATGCCTTTTTGGTCACTCTTCCAAGATTTTCCATAGGGCGGATTGGTCAGCATGAAATCGAACCGCTTGCCTGAAAAATCATTAGTAGCGAGCGTAGAACCAAATAGGATGTTTTCAGGGTCATTGCCCTTAATCATCATGTCGGATTTACATATCGCGTAGGTTTCTGGATTTACTTCCTTGCCATACAAAAACACACCGACCTTGGCTTTAATCGCACCATCGGCATCCGTCACAAAATCTTGTGATTCAGTCAGCATCCCGCCGCTGCCGCAAGCCGGATCGTAAATGGTCAGCGGGTTAGGGAGGCGATCCTTAACTGGAATGAATACCAAGTTGGTCATCAAGTGAATCACTTCACGCGGGGTAAAGTGCTCACCTGCCTCTTCGTTATTCTCTTCGTTGAATTTGCGGATTAGTTCTTCAAACACATAGCCCATGCCAAGATTGGAAAGCCCAGACTGCGTGCGGCCATCGCCCCCTTTGCGGTCGTCAGGGCTCAGGTTGATTTCGTCGGAGACAAACTTTTCGATCACGTCATGCAGCACGTCGGACTGCACCATCTTGCGAATCTGATTGCGCAGGTCGAACTTCTCAATGATTTCCTTCACGTTGTCCGAGAAGCCATCAAGGTAGTTCTTGAGGTTGGCATCGAGTTGCGACGGATTGCCCAGCAGGGATTTCAGGGTGAATTTTGAGGTGTTGTAAAACACATAGCCAGAGGCTTCACGCAGACCGTGCGGATCGAGGTCGGCCATTGCCGCATCGTCACGCTGAAAGCGTACCTCTTCTAACACCGCATCCTTGGAAGGCTCTAGTAAACAATCCAGCCGACGCAATACAAACATCGGCAAAATTACATCGCGATATTTACCGCGCACAAAAACATCACGCAAACAGTCGTCGGCAATCGACCAAATAAATGAAACAATTTTGTTGTGTGCTGAGTGATCCATAAGTCCCTAAAACGCAATGATTGCAGTGATGCCTAAAACCGCTCAAGTGAGCCAGCCCAGACATACCGTCGAATATCTCTGGATATTAACCCGAATAGATAATGCACTGAAATTTTGCTTGGATTTTTGTTTGGATTCGACAGGGAAGAAAAACTA
>JAVHQJ010000355.1:0-1404 GCA_036171075.1 Sideroxydans sp.
CCCACTTCTGGGGCGGGGCTTCGGGGGCTTATAGCTTCATACGCTTTTTTATATCGTTAGTTGGTGTGGTGGCTGTGGCTTCTGTCTTATCTTCGCTTTTACCCGCCCCCCCTTTTTTACTAGCTTGCTTTTCTGCAAAACGTTGAGCGTGTCGCTCGCTGTGTGTCAGACCATCAGATACAAAATGGGGCTTCTGTGGGGCTTTGGGCTTAGGCGTTGAGACGCTGGCAAGGCTTGGGATGCCTGCGGGCTTTGTAAGCTTCGCTGAGGGTTTTGTATCATCTGCAAAGAGCTTTTTAATCAGTGTGCGTGCTTCTTCTGCTTTTGCTTCTTCTTCTACTGTGTAAACTTGCTTTTCTTGCTTGTGATGCTCTGCACATATCGCTTTTAGCATCGCTTCTTGCGCTTCGCCTTCCGCTTTGACTTCTAAACCCGCTTTTATTGCTTGCTGCATCGCTTCTTTTACAAAGTCATCAGAACCTGACAGTTTTACAGACTTCCAGCATTTGAGCTGTACCAGATTAATGATGCGTTCTGCATTATCTTTTGCTGTTCCGTTTTTTGCTGTGAGTAAAGAACCGTGGTCTACAATCGTGCTTTTATCTGAAAAGTTCATCGTGACATAAGCCGGATTTTTCATATTGATATACGTTAAACCAAAAATATGAAAGTTTTTATATTTTTCTTCTGCTAAACGATATTGATAGAGTTTTTTATCTTTCTTGTTTTCTTCGTCTGCGTTTTCAATCTCACCAAAAATAATATTTTCAGTGTAAAAACTGCTTATGTCGATTATTTCGGCTTCGTTGGTTGGTGCTGTGAGTAAAGCATTTTGTGCTGCGATTTTTTCATTTGTCATTTTACGTTCTCCATTTTTAATGTGTCGAGATTTTCCCTCGTGTATCGTCGGGATTTTTATGATGCCTTGCGCTGCGAGTGTCCGACTGTCCACCCGCTCTTTTATTCCTACTTCTTCTAGTGCTAGATTTATTTCTGTTTCCCATATTTTCCGAGCCATAGAAACAAAGTCTTTCTCGTGCCAGTCTCGCCTTTTTGTTTTCGAGAGTTTGAAGCCTTCGCCGTTTTTCTCTAACTCTCTTTCACTCATCGCAATATGAACATGATTATTTCCATCTTTTGCGTGAATACTAAAATCAAAAAAAGCGTTTTCTGCTTTTGATTGTTTTTTCAGTTCTGAAATAAACGATTTAGATAAAATAATTTGTTGTTCTGTTGTCAACTCGTTCGGCAATCCGCATTCAATCTCACGCCCAAGAGTTCCTCGAGGGGGTTTCTCTGATTTCTCCACTTCTTCAAAAATATTTTGAATGCTGGCTAAATCGTGATTACGATTATCACAATCTGCATTGATGAACTCTGAATAAATCGCTTCACTCTTTCTGC
>JAVHQJ010000356.1:0-6635 GCA_036171075.1 Sideroxydans sp.
AATTTGGATGCAATTTACTGCGCTAGGTGGGTCAGATTTGGGTGCAATTCAACAGTCACACCTCTGCAGAAGATCCACATCATCGAACCTTTCGTATCCAGTGTGGGGTTTGTACACAACGAAGATGGGCGCGCCTCCAAGCTACGCAACCTTACGATTGACGAGTATCGCGCGGAGAAATTGAAGGTGGCTGGATGAGATGGACAAGGCCAGAAGACCTGCGTGCTCAGCTAAGAAAGCTGTGGGAGCGTGGTGAGTTGCTAGCCAGTCTGGTGGCTGGCGAGTCTCTATTTCCAAAGCGTTTGATACTTAAGTGTCCCACATCATCTGAGATGGCAGAGCATTTTGACGAGGTGCGTGTATGGATCAATGAACTTCGGGGAATGTCTCACTGCCGGGTGGAGATGCGTGAGTTCAAGCACAGAGTGTTCGGTGCAAATGCAGTCCCTCAAGAGTTGTGGATTGATAACATCGAAGACGCCTTGGCGCTCATTGGAAAATCGCGTGATGCCAAGCGCTTTAACGTATTGATGGACGAAACACGAAAACGTCAGCCGAAATTGTTGGGCTGGTTGGCTAAACGGCCAATACGCGCACTGGAGCTTTCTGACGAGTGGAAATTACTGCTGGAAATTGTCGCTTGGATACATGCCCATCCGCGCCCTGGCGTGTATCTCCGGCAAGTGGACATCCAAGGTGTGCACAGTAAATTTATAGAAGAACATAGTGGTGTACTCATTGAATTGTTGGATATCGTTTTGCCTCCTGATGCAATTGATCAGACTGCATCTGGAGTAAGCCAATTCGCAAAGCGTTACGGATTTTGTGATAAACCGCTACGTATCCGCTTCCGCATACTTGATACAAAGCATGCCCTGTTGCTGGGAAATGTTGAGCAGGACATAACCCTTGATTCTGAAAGTTTTGCTAGGCTTGATTTGAATGTCACGCGTGTTTTCATCACAGAGAACGAGATTAACTTCTTGGCTTTCCCAAAGGTCAGGGACAGCATGGTTATCTTTGGTGCAGGGTACGGGTTTGATATGTTGCGTAAGGTCAAATGGCTGTCGCGTTGCCGAATATATTACTGGGGTGATATAGACACACACGGATTCGCAATTCTTGATCAGTTACGAAATCACATTGAACATGCGGAGTCGCTGTTAATGGATCGAACCACTTTGCTAGCACACAAATCGCAATGGGTTGACGAAGAGAGTCAGCTGCTGCGGGACTTACCTAGGCTGAATTCTGAAGAGGCGGCACTTTATGATGATTTGCGTGATAACCGAATAAGAATGAATCTACGGTTTGAGCAGGAGAGGGTGGGGTTTGAGTGGGTAAAATCCGCTTTGGAGAGAGTCATAAAACCAACATGATGCCGAGAAATCAATACACGTGCGCATAGGGATGCTTAAAAAAGCAGACAATTTTTGTAACCGAACGGTTGATTCTTTTTTCGTCACTTATGGGGTGCTGAACCTTACATTTTCAATAATTTCTCTTCCCCAAAACCATGTGTTATCTATTTGATTTATAACAGCGTGAAATACTCTAAAATTGGCCCGTTTGCGCGCGACTAAAGTGGTGTAACTTAATGATTAACAGCAATAAAACAAGGGTTCTGTTTATCTGCATGGGCAACATCTGCCGTTCACCCACTGCCGAGGCGGTGTTTCGTCATTATGTTGAGCGGGCAGGCTTGGCAGAAAAAATTGAGATTGATTCGGCGGGCACGCATGACTATCACATTGGCGAAGCCCCAGATAGGCGTACGCAACGTGCGGCATTGCACCGTGGCTACGATATGAGCACCTTGCGCGGTCGGCAAGTGGCAGCGGAGGATTTTGTGCGCTTTGATTATGTTTTGGCGATGGATGAGGCAAACCTATCAATCTTGAAACGCTTACGTTCACGTGACGCTAAAAGTCATCTAGGCTTGTTCCTGGCGTTCGCCGATAAACATACCGAACGTGAAGTACCTGATCCTTACTACGGCGGTGTGCAAGGCTTTGAGCAGGTGTTGGATTTAGTGGAAGATGCGGCAAATGGCCTGTTGCAACACATCAAGCAACAGCACTTAAACCATCTCAATTAGGGGGGCGCTATGGCGCACATCGCCAATATCATCGTGGTAGTGATTGCATTGCTACACATTTACTTTTTTGTGCTGGAGATGTTCTTGTGGGACAAACCGATTGGCCTGAAGACTTTTCATCTGACCCCAGAAAAAGCGCAAATGACTAAAGTGCTGGCGGCGAATCAAGGCCTGTATAACGGCTTTTTGGCAGCAGGTTTGTTGTGGGGATTGATGTTGGGTGAGGCGGGTGAGGGCATTCAACTATTTTTTCTAACGTGTGTGCTGGTGGCAGGCTTGTATGGAGCGGCGACCGTGGGACGCAAGATACTTTTTATTCAGGCACTGCCTGCGGCAGTGGGGCTGTTGTTGATTGTGCTGGGGTGAAGTTACCTAATACTTCGCCTATTTTTTGATGCAGCTGGTGGGTAGAAACAGGTTTGTGTAGTAAGGGAATGCCGCTGTCTTTGGCTTCGCGCAAACGTTCTGGCGAGGTATCTCCAGTGATGAGCAAGGCAGGGATAGTGCATCCGCACAAGGCGCGCACCGCTTCAATGGCTTCCACGCCGGTATGGTGTTCACGTAAGCGATAGTCGCTGATGATGACATCGGGTGCATTGCCTTTAGATAGGGCAAGCGCTGTTTCAATGCTTTCAGCAGTCATACATTCACAACCCCAATTACGCAGCAGCGGCAACATGCCTGTACGCACAATTTCATCATCATCAATCACTAAAGCGCGCACGCCGATTAAATTCTCTTTGCTGAAGACGAGCGAATTTTTGCGAATGGAAGGCGCGATAGCGATGGGCACGACTAACCTAAAAACACTGCCGCGCTGTGGTGTGGAAGAGAGGGTGAGCCGATGCCCTAAGGTGCGTGCTAGCCCACTTGCTATAGCTAATCCGAGCCCCAAACCTTTGTTGCGATCACGCTCGGGATTGCCTAGTTGATGAAATTCGCGGAATACTTCTTGCTGATTTTCCTGCGCAATCCCAATGCCTGTATCCCAGACCTCAATCACTACTGTTGTGCCGCGCAAACGGCAGCCAATGAACACCCCGCCTTGCTGTGTATAGCGAATCGCGTTGGAGATAAGATTGCGCAAAATTAATTCCAGTAACATCGGATCAGAGCGAATGGCCAGTTGCGTTTCGCGTGAGCGATACACAATGTTTTTTGCATCGGCTTGCGGTGCCAGTTCATTCTCAATTTTATGCAGCAAGGGTTGCAATAACATGGGCTGCATTTGCGGTTCAATGACGCCGGCTTCGATGCGAGAAAAATCGAGCAAAGCGTTGAGTAGTTCACCCGTTGCTTCAGAAGCTGCGCGTGAGTGATTGAGCAATTCAGATTGATGGGGGGTTAAGGAGGTGAGTGAAAGTGCCTCTAGAAACAAGCCTTGTGCATGAATTGGTTGGCGCAAGTCATGGCTGGCGGCGGCAAGGAATTTTGATTTGGCTTTATTCGATCGTTCTGCTTCGTGTTGCGAAGTCTCCGCATTTATTTTCTCCACGCGTAACTGGTCTAATAGTTTTGTGTTTTCAAAGCGCAGTTCGATTGCGGCACGCGCAGCGCGCGCACTGTTAAAGCCTTGCAATAGTAATGTGATGAGGTACACAACGCCCGCAATACCCAGCGCGGTATAGGATGGGTTACCCATTCCCCAGAGTTTGAATACCACCACCGTTAATTCGGCCACCACAAAACCAAGGAATGCAGGAAATATGGGGGACAGCAGGGACATGGCGGCAGCGGCCACACCGCCCACGACGGAAATAACCAAAATGCTCCCCGATAATCCTGCTGAATCCAGCGCGACCCACGTTAAAGCGCCCCACAGCAAACCATCAAAGGTATTCACGAAAATGAGTGTTTTAACGATGCGACTTAATTGTTTAAGCGGCATGCCTGCCGCGAGATAGTTACGTGCCATACGATAGGAATTCAGTTTGGATAGCATGACTATTCCGCACCAGAATGCTAAATAAGCTCTGTTGTCTTCATTGGATACAGCGAAGAACATTAAGGTGGCTAAAACCAATGCAGGAATGACGGAGCTACCAAAATTGATGAGTAGCAGACGTAACTGCTCAATCAGGATGCGATCCTCATCCAGCTTTAGAATTTGTTTGATATGCATCAGCCGACTAAGCCTCGGTTACGCGCGGCGAAGGCCGCTTCAGAGCGGCTGGAAACCTGCAAGAAAGCCAGAATGCCTTGCACATGATTACGCACCGTATTTTCTGAAACAGCTAATCGGCGCGCGATGAGTTTGTTTGATAATCCCAGACACACCAATTCCAATACTTCACATTGGCGAGGGGTGAGATGTTGCGGCAGATTAGCCGTGTTGTTTTCGGTATGGCTGTGTGTCAGCGATGTGGCATCTTGCCCATGTAACACGCAATGAATCGCGTTCACAATTTTGTCCGATGACGATGTCTTGGAAATAAAATCTGATGCACCTCTCAATAAAGCGAGTTGTTTTACGGCAGCATCGTCTTGCGCCGATAACATTAAAACTTTTGCTTTAGGCCACTTGCGTTTAAGTAATGCGATGCCTTCAACGCCATTTAATCCCGGCATATGGATGTCGAGCAAAATTACATCGGGCATCTCGGTGGCGGGGGAGGCTAATGCCTTGGTGAGCGTGCCAGCCTCAAATATCAGCGTTTCAGCCATGCGCGAACTCAACACCATGCGTAATCCTGCACGAAAGAGTGCGTGGTCATCTATCAGCAAAATGCACGTCGTTGTCATGATGTAGATTTAACCTGTGTCATCGACCTGATGCAAGGGTTTGCAGTGAACTAGTCCAAGAGGACTATATGAATAATCTTCATCTCCTCCTAAATTGAGCAGCACTTGAAGAGAGGTTGGAATTGAGTATTCAAATTTATTAAGGGGACTGCAATGAATAATTTTATTTCGCAACGTTTGATTTATAGCTTGCTGTCCACACTCGTGATGTTTTCTGGATGTGGCGGAGGTGGAGGCGGTTCATCCACGCCTCCTGCCATCACACCGCCCTTAACCCTTGCGCCCTGTCCTGCGACAACCTTGCTTCCCGTGACTCATGTGAATGCTTCTATTGCAACGCCGACGACATGGAGTGCGGGCAATGTGTATGTGGTGGATAGCAGTATCAATGTAAATGCGGCGCTGACGATTCAGCCAGGAGCCGTGGTTAAGTTGGCGACGGGTGTTCCTGGTGGCACGTTGTTGACGGTAGGGGCGGCAGGAACGATTAACGCCAATGGCACTTCCACCTGCGGCATCGTATTCACCTCGCTCAAAGATGACAGCGTGGGGGGTGATAGCAATGGTGACGGTACGGCGACCACGCCCTTGGTGGGTGACTGGGGCAAAGTGGTGTTGAATTCCAGTGGCTCAGTATTTAATTACGCACGATTTAGCTACGGCGGGAATTTTGATTCGACCTTGCAAATTGGCGGCAACATGGCTAATTCGGCCACCATTACCAACTCAACCTTTGCGCATAACAACGGGTGGAATAGCCCCACCAGCAACCCTTGGGGCGCGCTAGATGCTTCGTTTGGAACATCCAATACTGTGATTACGGGCAATACTTTTTACGATAACAAACTGCCTGTTTCCATCAGCGGTTTTTTCAGCATGGATGACAGCAACACCTTCCATGACCCCGCGACACCCGCAACAAAAAATACTTACAACGGAATTTTCCAAACTGGTAACAGCGCCAAGCCGATTACAGGATTGATTACCTACGCTGAAACAGAAGTACCGTTTGTATTGGCAGGCTACATTGATGTGCCGGCCAGTTCTGCGCTGACGCTGGGGGACAACGTGGTGGTGAAATTCCGCTCGGCTGCGGACTCATTGTCGAGTAGCGGCACAATCGTGGCGAATGCAACGAATCGCATCGTATTCACTTCGTACAAAGATGATGCACACGGCGGCGATACCAATGCTGACGGGGCGATCTCTACCCCTGCGGTCGGCGATTGGCGCGGCATTACCTTGAACGCCAATGGATCTACGTTCAATAAAGTCGAGTTGTATTACAGCGGAAGCACATCAGGTTTTGGTTCCGCTGGCTTGGGCATCGTGAATGCGAATGCAACGATAACCAACTCCATTTTTGCGCACAACGCAGGGGGCAACATTGTGGCGGCGACTTCGCCCGTTGGGGCGCTCAATGCCTTGCTGGCAACCGCAGGGACGGTGGTGACGGGCAATACCTTCTACGACAACAGCCTACCGTTTGTGATGAGTGGCAAGTTCAGTGTGGACGACAGCAATGTGTTTCACGATCCCGCGAATCCGGCGGTCACCAACACTTACAACGCGATTTTCTTCTGGGGTAACAGCGCGAATAATTTTGACTCGGTGACCTTGGCTGAAACTGAAGTGCCGTATGCGCTGGCGGGTAGCTTATCTATTCCAGCTGGCATGACTTTGACGATAGGCGATAACGTCGCCTTCAAATTCTACGGAGCCCAAGGCACGTTGTGGTTCACAGGCAGTGTGCTCAACGCAGCGGGTACAGGCGTCGTCTTTACGTCCATCAAGG
>JAVHQJ010000357.1:0-6618 GCA_036171075.1 Sideroxydans sp.
CAACGAATCCAACGCCGCTTGTTTGGAACCGTTGGCTTCTTGCAAGGCGGCGGTAGCCGCTTCTCGTATTTGCAACTGGTTTGTGATATCTGCGACTTGCTGGCGATACGCGTTATTCGACTGCTCAAGTCTTGCCATCTCTTCGATACGGTGGTGCAAATCAGCAGCAGCTACATCTATCCGGGCCTGCCACTTCTCCACTTCGATTTTTAGGTCTGAACGAATCTCCTGCAGTAACGTGATTTTCTCAGATAGCTGCCCTCGCTCGAAGGCATGCTGTTCAATCTGCACACTCACTGTCTTTTTTGTCTCATTCAGTTCAGTGCTGCGATTGGCCAATTCGGCTTGTGCTGTTTCAAAAGCCTGGCGAATCTCTGCCAATTGATTATTCTGCCTGCCCAAAGCATCGTTGAGATTTTGAATGTTTTCTTTGTGCTTGATTACGGCCAGTGAATCGGCACATGCGCGGCCAAGCCTGAAAAAAACCTCGTGGATCGCTTGTTTGGCACGCTCTTTATTACCAGCATCAAGCAATAACTGGACTATCTCATTCTGATCGTTTCCAACACCGATCAGTCCGAGTCCTTGCCCAAACGAAAATTCAAAGGTTGGATAACGGGTTTGCAACTGCTCGTAAAGTTTGAATAGTCCAAAATTTCTCTCGCGTGCATTTGTTCCATGCAGCAACACAATTGCGTGTTCGGATAATTTTGGCAGCCAGATTTCAAAATCTCTCAGCGAGAAGCCGGGAGTGTTCAATCCGTTGATATGCAGCAGGTCGACTGTGCCATCTGCAAAATGGCTTGCTGCCTCATCTGTCGGGCTTCTCAGGAGATTGGAAAATCCAGAATAGAGGGATTCATTGTATGCGTTGACCTTGTCGAAAGTGTTGCCGCCTTCGTCGCCACTCCACGTATCAACGGCGAAACCTCGTGTATCCAATCCCAATTTGTCGATTGCCTGGCAGTGTGCAAAATACGATGCCCCGCAATCCGCTCCCAATTCAATAAATATCTTGGGTCGGCTAGCTTCGATAACCCAAAAGGCAAATGGAATATGCTCAAGCCAAGAGGAGGCTACCAGGTAGGATGGCCGCCAAAACATGGATCGGAGCGCAAGTGGCCTTACCAAGTTGATCCCCGTTTCTGTGGGAGAAATCATCAATTGGTTAGGTGAATTGATTAGTGACATACGTTTTCTCGCTAATTGGGTATCCCTTTGACCCAAGTGATACTTTCGAGCAGCAGAAAATACAAGCCCGATTCCCGGCATAGATTGCCCTCGCACGTTCCAGGGGATGGATGATTGGTTTCGAACGGAGGCGGGTTGCCGCGACTACGTTCAACGCCAGCGTTGGCCAGACGGGTTTGTTTTGCCACCGGTGTGGCAGTGTTGAGGAGCCTTGAGTGACAGTGACAGTGCGGCGTGTGCTCATATGCAGGGCGTGCCAAACGGAAACTTTGCTGACCGCTGGCACGGTGTTTCAAGACACGCGCAAGCCGTTGCAGCTGTGGTTTCTGGCGATGAGGTTCATAACAAACCAGAAGAATGGGGTCAGCACTTTGGGCTTGCAGCATGTATTGGGCCTGGGCATCTAGAAAGTGGCCACGACTCTCGCGCTCACCGCGATCTGATAGATGATTTGGGTTATTTCCTTCCAGAACTGCCTGGTCTTTGTATCGACCCTTGGCAACACCAGCATCTCGTCGCCAGGGCGTATCGTGGAGTGACCGCCAAAGAAGCCACCTCCCGAGGTATCTTCGAAGCTGCCGTCACGATGTGCGATGACAACCTTGGTAACATTGGCGCTCTGCGTATAGCCTCCGGCGCGGCGTATATAGTCATCCATGTTTAAATCGGCATCGAAGGCGATCGTGTTGGGAAAGATCACCTCACCACTGACCAGCACCAGTCCGTCCTTGGCCGGCACGCGCAGGATGTCCCCATTCTCAAGCAGCAACTCGTCACGAGTTTTGGATTGTGCGATGAGTACTTGCCCGTTTGGTTCGATCTTCTTGGCACGTTCAACCCATTGCAAAATCAAATCTGCTTCATCCTTGCGCAGGCGTGCTTCATCGCTGGTGCCTGAACGGGCCATCAGTGCAGAAGCCTCAAGACTGCGCAGCGATGCTTGCAGCATCTGCTTTTGCCGCGCTTTTACGCTCTGACGGAAGAGTTGCAGACTGGCGGTGTCGGAACGCTCGGAGAACTTAATACGTCTGATGACTTCGCCCAGTTTGACGCCGTCTGACAACACATACTCCTGCGCGCTGTCATGTTCGCCCTCCACGCGGACCGTGATGGTGCCGTTGCGCTTGTCTGCGGTGAACTGAAGTTCGTCGCCGTTCTGCAACAGCACCTGGCCTGCGTCGGGTATTGCATAGTATTCGGTGTTCATGACCGTGCCAGTGTTGCGCACGATGCGGACATGCGTGGCGGATGCCATGGGCTTGGCCATCCTAACAAGGTCCGCAACGGTACGTTTTGTGTCGTCGAACTCAAAACGCTTTGCGTTCTCTGCCAGACCACTCACCTTGAGTACGTTGTGGCGCGGCGCGACAAAGATGACGTCGCCATCCGCCAGTTGGATGAGCGGCATGCGTCCCTCCAGCAAGAAGTCGTACAGGTTCGCTGTGGCGCGTGTCAGGTCGCCGCGCTTGACCTGCACATTAAGAAAGGAGCCTCGCTCGGGGTCGATACCACCGGCCTGGTCGAGATAATGCAGCAAGCTATCCATGCTGGTGCCCGAGTAGAGGCCCGGACGGTTGACATTGCCGCCGACGAAAATGCGCACAGGCTGGGCCGCCGCCAGGCTGGCGTAGCTGTTGACGTTAGCGCGGAACACCTTGTTTGCAGCCATCTCGACTACCCGCTGCATATCCTGGTTGCGCACACCCAACACCTGCACTGGCCCGACATGCGGCAGGAAGATGTTACCCTTGGGGTCTACCGTCAGTTGCGCGTCGAATTCGAACGCACCCCAGAAACGCACCTGGATGTTGTCGCCAATTGAGATCGCGTAATTGGGATTGAACGGTGTTGCCCCTTGTCGAGCGAAGGCCCCCGTAAAGAGATTTGCACCGAATACATCGCTGTTCAGGTTGGCTGTGTAATCAGCGTATTGCGGAAATAAAGGTTTGACTTCGGCAACAGGGGGCGGAGTTGAGGCAGAACTTGTCTGCGGTGATAAGGTTCCGGGCTTCTCATCTGTCTGGAAGTTCAACGCCTGATCGATGCTGAATGGGGACGCGGCATTTGCCTGGTGCATGAAGGGTATGGCGGCAAGTAATGCTGCAAGAATTGCCGAGCGTAGTAGTCGTATCATGGTTCAATCCTTGTGATCGCGAATAATTGCTGCAACCAGGTGCGCGATTCCGGCGAGAAGCAGTGTAATCAGTATGAATACAATGGTGTTATACAGTCTGCGTGGCTCAAGAGGATATTGCGGATTAGTTGGCGCTTGTAACATGGATACTTTTTTTAAGGTGCGCGAAGCTTCGATTCGCCCCTGCTCCAATGCAGCAAGCGCTGTCTTGTAAATATCTTGCGCGAACTCGGCTTCCATTTCCAAACGTTGGTATTCTTCCACTGTGTTATTCAGCGTTTTGCCTCCCGGTGAAGCCAGTTTGGCCCGCTCACTGTCGATTTGTTTTTCGACTGCGGCTATCTGCTGATTTATTTCAATGACGTTTGTGCTATCGGGCATCAAATAGCCGAGCGATGCTGTGCGCCGTGTTCGAAGGTCACTTAGCTGCCCCTCCAGGCGATTGATGATCGCCGCCAGGTTTTCTGCTGTGCCTTGAGGAGAGACCAGACCTTTCTTGTTCTGAAAGTCCAGCAAAGCATGACGCGCCCGATTGGTGCGCGCGGCCATTTCACCGACCTGCTTCTCAAGGAACGCCACCTGGTTCTGTGCCAGACCATGCGCCATGTCATTCATATGGCGCTCGCCTTCTTCCACCAGCGTTGTGGCGATGGCTCGCGCTGTTTCGGGGTCATAGCCTTGTGCTTTGATGATCACGATGCCCGAATAATCCTCGTATTCTATGCTGACCCTCGACAGATAGTAATCGTGGAAGAGCTCCATCGGCGCATCCTTGAACCACATACGCGAGAGCGGGTCATGCCTCCAATTGCTATAGTGAGCGCGCAAATTCAGTTTGGCATCAAGCCTCTTAAGCATATCGACAGAACGCAGATGATCACGCAATAACATCTGATCTGCGTGGTTGCCGCCACCGCTCCCGAGCAGGCTGGTGAGATCCTGACCGTGGCTGCTAGCCAGGTCGGTCTTCTGGATGATGATATGTGCTTCGGATACATAGCGATCAGAAGCAATCAGGCCCCAGTAGATGGTGGCCAGCAACGAAGCTGCGAACGCGGCGCCAAATGTGCGTCGACGCATCAACTTCGGCATCAACCATCCCTGTGCCCAGTACTTCAATTTTGAGATCATTCTGGTACTCCGTATTTGCTATGCTGTTGAGTTATTTTGTGCTCTCTGCCTTCTCGCACTGGCTGAGCAAGTCGTAGAGTTCCAAGTGTTTGTTATAAGGCGCAGCAAAATATTTTTTTAGTAACGGCCTTGCTTCTGGCTTGAGCATATAACCTTGTTGTGTAATTTGCCCCGCGACGGCCAGCTGCATTCCAAGTTGTCGGGCTTCTTGCATGATGCGAAGACCTTCTTCGTGGTCGACCATCAGCGGAGTGCCATGCAATCCTTTTTCCAAAGTCTCAAGGGCGGATTGGCGTTGCTTGATCTTTTCAATCTCAAGCTCCAATTGTTCCTGATTCTCGGGCAATACCCGGCGGCACATGAGTTCGCCCAGTTGTTTGCTTATCTGACACTTCTTGTATTCTCTCAGGGCATCATTTATGTCGTCAAACCAGTGTGCCGTGCCTTCATTGAGCCATATCCCCGCAGTACAGAATTGCCTGAGTGTACCCTCGCCGTGGGAGACCATGATTATGCTGGCATGGTCGGATAGTTTTTTGAACGCTGTCGCTGCTTTCTCACGGAAGGCGTTATCTCCGGCAGCGGTTACTTCATCGGAAATATACACATCGAAATCAAACGCCAACGAAAGCCCGAATTGCAGTCTGGATCTCATGCCGGACGAATAGGTTTTAACCGGCGCGTCGAATGCGTCTCCCAGCTCGGCGAATTCCTCGATGTATGCCAACCGGCCCGGAATGTCGTCCGCATGCCCATGGATGCGGCTCACGAATTTGGCGTTCTGCCGCCCAGTCAATGAACCCTGCAGCCCGCCGCCAAAGCCCATCGGCCAAGATACCCGGCAGTTGCGCTCGATACGCCCGCGACTGGGGATATCAATGCCTCCGATCAATCGCAGCAAAGTTGATTTGCCCGCGCCGTTGCTCCCTAGCAAGCCGACACTAATCTTGGGCGGAATCTTGAAGGAAACGTCTTGCAGCACCCACTTCCCCGGTCCTTGGTCAGTTTGATAACGCTTGTAGACGTCTTCGACAACGATCATTGCGTCACCAGTCTTGTCGAGTACTTGGCATAAAGCGCCAGTCCGAGGAATATCGTCACTAGTGCGAAACCGTAGACATAGGCAATGCTGAGTCCGGGCACGGCATGATAATAAGGGGCAAATCCCAGCCTCGCGGCATCCAGCCCGTGGACGATCGGATTAAACAATAACCAATCCCTGTAGGGCTGCGGAACCACAGCGATGGGAAATAACACCCCAGAGGCAAAGTATAGTGGCGTCATTGCAAAACCAATTATCTTTCCCACTTCGGGTATCAGTTCGCCCGCAACCGAAGCAATCAACCCAAATCCCATTCCGAGCAGCCATAACCCAAAAAAAGCCTCAAGTACGGACAAGGGGTCTAGTGGAACAACAGCGATTCCTAGCATTGTTGCCCCGGCAAACAAGATGATGCTCACCAGCAACGCAAGAAAGCCTTCAAGAATGGCACGCACCAATGCCGTGTCAACCGGCTTGACCTGCCTATAGGTAAATAGCCCCTGGTTAGAGGAAACCGCATTCTGCGTCTGCGTTCCAGTGCGTCTGAACATCAAAAACGCCAATAGCCCGACCATCAGCCATACGGTGGTATCGATTCCGCCAACTGAGCGCATGCGGATAACTGAAAAAATGAACAGCAGGAAAACGGTATGAACCAACGGCTCCAGCAATAGCCAAAACCATGCTGCGCGGCCTCCTGACAGGCGGCTGACCGCTTCTCGCAGCATCAGTGCTTTCCAGACGGAAAGTGTGACGTCCGTCGAAGACCGTGCAGTGCTCATTTGTCAGCCCTGGCTGATAGCAGGATTTTCATGCCATGTACTGTTTGCCGGCATAGGTCCGCGTTCCCATGTTGACAACGCTGTGGCCGGTGTCGTAGATGAACTGCCGCACGAGTGCAAAACCGATGAATTCGGCACCCCCGGTGATCAATATTTTTTTCATAATATGACAATATTAATAAAAAAAACATGGATTGGCTATAGGAGCGTTGTCCAAGGGTGCGATTCAAACTGATGTGGAGTAATTTAGCCTTATCCGCCGATTCAGCGGCTCGAACTTCAAGAATAAACAGGGTCAGACCACATTTTTTATTTGGTTTTGATTGAATGTGACGGCT
>JAVHQJ010000358.1:0-6606 GCA_036171075.1 Sideroxydans sp.
TTTTCGCTTCGGACAACAGCTTAATCTACTGTCTCAAATTCGGGGGCCACTATAATGCAAGCCTTTTTTTATGGCTGACGAGCTTACCGTTTATGCCGATTTACCTTCGCGTATGCTTCTAACAAACGCTGATGCATGGTGCTGCCTTGCATGTTCTCACCCAATGCGCCAAGGCCAAAGAAACGTTCTTCACCACTCAACAATCGCTGCGCTTGCTGCAAAGTCTCTGCACCGTACATCAAGCTCAGGTTCGCATCGTAGGCATCGGTCGAATCCGAATCTGCTAGCTCTTTTAATTCCGCCAGATGCGCGATACAGCGATACACACGGGCACGTTTCTCATCCAGCTGACCGAGTTGCGCGATCCACGCACAACCTTCCAGAATGCCTTCCTTATCGCCCACAGCCAAGGCAAGTAAGGTTTTGAGTTCGCCCAAACGCAACGCCACCCACGCAGTGCCGGGATCGGCTGCTAGACCAATCAACGTTGTGATGGCGAGATTCTCTGGCAAGTCGAGGTCGAGCAGCGTGTCGAGCAATTCGTTGCACTCGTCTTCGCTCAATTCGGGCAAGCGCAACAACGCAGGACGCACCCAGTTACCTACCGTGTTGTTCTGCCATTGCAACTCTTCGATGGGATAGATCTCCGACATGCCAGGCACGAAGATGCGGCAGGCATACACATCCAGATGCGTGAAGTCGGCCACGTAGATGTCGTGTCCGCTGGCGTGGATGGTGTCACAGCACCACTGATAATCTTCTTCAGTCGTCGTGCCAAAGTTCCAATCGACGAACTCAAAATCCGGTGTGTCGCGCATGAATTCCCAACCGATCACACCGCTGGAATCCACGAAATGGATCTCTTTGTTCTGGTCGTCGGCGATCTCTTCCTTGTCGAAACTCGGTGCAGGAAAACCCTTCAACGTATCCATCGCACGACCTTGCAGCAGCTCGGTCAACGCACGTTCCAACGCCACTTCAAAGCGCGGATGTGCACCAAAACTGGCGAAACAACCTTGGTCTTCGGGGTGCAACAAGGTGACGCTCATCACCGGATATTTACCACCTAGCGACGCATCTTTCACCAAGATGCCATAGCCCGCCGCGCGCAACCCTTGGATGCCCGCCGCGATGCGCGGGTAACGTGCGATGACTGCTTCTGGCACATCTGGCAAACAGATGCAGTCGCGGATGATGCGGTACTTGATGTCGCGCTCGAATATCTCGGCGAGAGCCTGCGTGCGAGCCTCTTTCAAGGTGTTGCCCGCAGACATGCCGTTGCTCACGTACAGATTGCCAATGAGATTGACGGGAAACAACACCGCCTTGTTGTCACGCAGGCGCTGATAAGGAATGGCGCAGATGCCACGCTCGGCATTGCCCGAATTCAAGTCGATCAAATGACTCGCGGGCACGCCCCCTTCTGGGTTGTAGAACTTTTGCAGTTCGGGCGTGAGCAAGGCAGCAGGCCATTTATCGCCCTTCACTGGCAACCATTGCTCGTTCGGGTAATGCACGAACTTGCCGTTGCTGATGGTCTCGCCCAAGTAGAAATGCGTCCAAAAATAATTGGTGCTCAAGCGCTCGAAGAATTCGCCCAATGCACTCGCACGCGCCGCCAGTTCCGAACCTCCCTTGCCGTTGCTGAATAAGCGCGTGCAATCCCTATCTGTCACATGCACCGACCAGATATTCTCGATCTCATTCAACCAAGACTTCTCCTGCACATGAAAACCAATGGCCTCCAGCTTGGCCTGCAAGGTGCGGATGGAGGATTCGAGGGAAGCGTCTTTGCTGGGGATGAAGGTTTCAGTCATAGGAAGTGAGGTCATTTAATGTTGAAAAGTGGGTACGCTAGTTCATCCTAGAAACGGCAGTTGGCTTTCTGCCCATGCTTCGATACGCGCATAAAACCGCGCTACTCAGCACGAACGGAACGGACACTCATTGAGTGACACACCGTTCGTCCTGAATAGCACGCGTAGCGAGCGTATCGAAGTGGCTTTCATAGTCCAACTACTGTCCTTTAGTTAATCCACGCACCGTCGCGATACACTTCAGCATCCCCGAGGGTTACCGATTCCGTCACCGCAAACACATCCACATGATGGCGTGCGCTGGCGCGGCGAATTTGCGGTTTGCTATAGCTGCCATGTTTTGCCCCCAGCGATAAATGCATGCCGCACATGCGCTCATACGTGCCGATGTCATACACGACGCGCTCTTTGGTGAAGGCGCGATTCAGTCCGAAGCCTAATTCACGTAGCCAAATTTCACCTTCGTCGGCGCGAATGTTATCCATCACCAAATCAAATTCAGGCGTCGAATTGAGCGCTTGCGTAACGCGGCCTTTTTCTATTACCAAGGTAATCGGCATGTCAGGAATGTTGGTGGAAAAGGCGGTATCACCAAAAGCATAAATGCGCACACGCCCATTCACCGCTTCTAAATCGAGTGCTTCGGTGAATACTTCGCCGATGGGAAATTGCCCGCCCACATTATTCATCTCGCTGTAATCGCCTACGTTGAGCTTGGCGGGTTCAAAGGGGCAGGCAATGTGCAAAAGCTCGCCACCGCTTTCAATCGCACCATAGGACGCCGCGTCGATGTGCCGCTTGAGTGCTTGCCCTGTACTCCGAAAATAATCCGCATCGTAAGCGAGCGCATCAATATAGAGGTCGCACTCTGCGCCTTGCATACGCGCCAAATGCGGATGCTCAACCACTTTAAGGCCGCGCTTAAACAATTCGACGCGAATGCGAAACGCTTCCAAACGAAAATTGCTGGACTGAATTAACACCACCAAATCAGACGGCACGAGCTCATCGAACTGCGCAAAAATAGCCTCGGGGGTGACTTCATCAAAGTCCATCAAGGTGGCATTAGGCAAGCAACGTTGATAGGCCGCAGTCAAGGTGACAGCCAGCGTTGAATTTTTATCAAACACCACTAATGCCGCGTGCGGTGGCGCATGTCGAATCGCGAGCTGCAAAATATCACGCACATGTTTTTCAGCTAGCGCAAGCGCGTTGTTAGGCATACACAAAAAGTGAGAAGTTGGCATCGCGTTGTTTAACTCCCTAACAATTGAATGCTCCAGAACACGAGGAATCCAGCAAATAGCACCAGCGTGGAAATTGGTTTTTCTTCTACCTCATGCGCTTCCATCAGCAATTCTTCGGTCACCAAATAAAGCAAGGCCGCCGCACTGAACGCCAATGCCGCGCCGATGACCGCGTGCGATGCATCCGCTAACGCAAAATTACCCACCACGGCAAATGTCAGCACAGTTGCTCCCAACGCCCCTGACACCGCCACAATGCGCCAGCCGGCCAACGCCGCAGAACTCAAGGCCATGCCCAAGAATAACAACTCAACCGATAGCCCTAACGCCAAAATCGTTCCCGTTTCACCGCCTGCCGCAAACCCCGCACCAATGATGAATCCATCAGTCGCGACGTCAATAAAAGTGGCTAGCAACAATCCCATGCTCACACTTTTTGCCGCGTCAACACCGGCTGCCGCTGCTTGATGCTCCATACGCATCGTCCATAATTTCAAGCCGTACATAAATAAACTACCCAGCGTGAATGCACCAATGAGTACCCATCCTGGCGCATGTTCACGCCCAATTTCGGGCAACAGTTCAACCGCCAATGCAGCCAACACCACCCCAGCCGCAAAGTGCTGAATGAGGCTGCGCGTTTGATGACTAGGACGCCATACAGAAGCCATGATGCCGCCGCCCAAAGCAACCACAGCAGGGATAGCCATGAGTAAAAATTGATGTGTGTTCATTGTGTATGACGAAAAAATTAAAGATGGCCTTGCACAGGCAATTGACTGGTCAAACTGGGGCGCGATTGTACCGCGTTGCAAGGTGACGCTTTTTGAAATGACTTACCCAAACGCTTAATGAGCCAGTGCCTGCAACACGGCTTTAAGCAAGGTCCAGCAATGCCCTACCGAAGCTATCTCTACACGCTCACCGGGTGCATGTGCGCCGCGAATATCTGGGCCGAAAGAAATCATATCGAGATGTGGATGGCTCGCAGAGAACAAGCCACATTCCAAGCCTGCGTGAATCACTTGCAATCCGGCGGGATGACCGAATTGCGTGGTGTGAACGTGTTGGCACAACGCCAAAAGTGCGGAGGATGGGTTGGGTGTCCAGCTGGGATAAGCCCCCTCTTTATAAGCATGCAATGCGTAAGCAGACGCAAACGAAACAAGTTTGTCGGCCAGTGCGTCGGCACGCGCATCATGCAAGGAGCGCACTTTGAAAGTCACTTTGAGATTGCCTTGGGTCAGTGCCAATACACCCAAATTACTCGATGTATCGGTCACGCCCGCGAAGTCGGCGCTCATCTGTTGTACGCCATTTAGCGCCGTATCGAGAAAGGCTAATACGCGATCACGCACTTCACGCGAAATGGCTTTCGCTACGGGCAACGTTTCTAGTTCATAGCGAAATGCCACTTGCGCGTCCACCTCGGCAAAGCGTTGTCGCCATGTACTTAAACGATGTTCCATCCACACATCCATGCCCGACACCGCGGCAAGGGGTAACGCACAAATGGCATACGCTTCACGCGGGATGGCGTTGCGCGCCGAACCGCCGTACATTTCTATCAGGCGCACATCAGTGTGCACAGACAAATCACGCAACGCCTCCGCCAGCAATTTGATGGCATTGCCACGCCCCAGATGAATGTCGATACCTGAATGACCGCCGCGCAGACCGCTCACATCGAAACGCAACAGTGCAAAGTCGTGCGGTATCTCCTCTTGCGCGCAATCGTCGCGCAGGCACACATCCACCCCACCCGCACAGCCCAGATAAAATTGCCCCCACTCCTCTGTATCCAAATTGATAAGCAGCTTGCCCTGTAACGTTCCCACCGCCAAACCACGTGCGCCGTCCATGCCTGACTCTTCGTTGATGGTGAGCAACACCTCCAGCGCGGGGTGTGTCAGGTTCGGTTCTTCCAGCGCAGCCAATGCCAGTGCCACACCAATGCCGTTGTCTGCACCCAGCGTCGTCTGCTCTGCGATGAGCCAACCGTCGCGCACTACCGGCTTAATCGCATCACGCTCGAAGTTATGTGCCGTCCCCGCATTGGCCTGACACACCATATCCAGATGGCCTTGCAAAATCACGCCGGGTGCGGATTCACAACCCAAGCTAGCCGGTTTTTTCAAGATGAGATTGCCCGCCGCATCAACAACGTGCGCGATGCCGCGTGCTTGCGCCCATTCGATGAGGTGCTGCTTCAGCGCCTCTTCACGATAAGAAGCTCGCGGGATGGCGCACAAGGTGGCAAAGTGAGACCAAACAGATTGAGGCTGTAAATGTTTGAAAGTGTCGTGCCTAGTCATCAGGAATATCCAAATAAAATCGCCCTTGCGGGCGAGGAGGGAAGCGTTCTAATACAAAAGGAAGTGAAATTCAAAAGAATTTCACTTCCTCCAACCATCAATTTCCTGCCATCTGCTTATAGATGTAATTCTGCAAAGCAAGGCGCTCATTGCCTTCCATTTTCAAAAACTGCATCCCACGCTGAATCAATTTTTCTCCATTGGGCTGCTCAATTTCACTGCCCACATTCCGAATCAGCGATGGCATCGTGAATAAGACAACCTCGTCATCAACGGGCAAGCGAAAACTAACTTCTACCTCTTCGCCCAATTGACCCAACTCAAATTTGGATTGAATCAATACACCTGAAGGACTCATATCTACAATTGAGGCGGTAATGGGCGCGGCAGCCGATTTTGCCTTAACCGAACACACCAGTTTCAGCTTAATACGCAAGGCATCGCGCATATTGACCGTCATAACTTGCGCGGGAAAAGACAGATGTAAATACGGGTAGGGTGTAAGGCAGACATTAATCACATTAGCGGTGAACTCATAGGTCTTCGTACCCGAAAAACCGCGCACCAAATAACTCTCGCCCTTTTTCACAAACACCAGTTTCTCTCCTAGCATCGGATGTGAAACCAGCACGCTTTTTTTATTTAAGTAGCCGATTAGCTTCACATAGTATTGATCTTTGCTAGACGAAAAATCCTGCAACTGCATCACATCACCGATGCCCAGCTTGATTGAAAGTAATTCACTAATGTCTTGTTTGCCCTGCGGCAGGTCTTCGCTCATGTGTGTTTTTTTATGAAGTGTTTGGCGTCTAATTTTTCACTCACTGTGAGGCCTAGCGTATCAGAGAACTAGCGTGATGCGCCCTCACGTTTTCAAAAAAACTCATTCCTGGTCGTACCGCATTTCAATGTCCACTGCAAATACCGCTCAAGAAATACTGCCGTGAACCGATAATGAAATTGAAGGGAGTCAATCATGTGCAAAGTATTTCTCACCACAGATCCAATAACACAGCGCGGACTTTACGATGACGAATCCAAATGCGTCGGCATTTTTAAGTCTGTGCGTGATGCAGAACAAGCGCTCGGAGGCTTGCTGAATTTCTGCACCATCCGCTTCGTACGTTGAAGCTATCCTTCGCTTGAAGGACTGAACGGCGCAGCCCGTCTGTTATCATCGCGCCATGCTCAATATCCAGAATTTAACCTACCTGCAAGGCGGCACCC
>JAVHQJ010000359.1:0-20314 GCA_036171075.1 Sideroxydans sp.
TCGGGTGGGCAAGTGCTAAGTCGTGCGCGATCTCCTGCCACACTTTTTGTTGCGCGCCAGTGAGTTTGAATGGCAGCTTTTTCAACAAGGCAGCGGTCAACTTTTGATGGGGCGGCAAGGCTGGTGCGATGTGTTTGTTGCGTTCGCGGTGATGTACGCGCATCGAGAGTTGTTGCGCCAACAGCTCGTCGAATTTGATGCGTCGCCATGCAGCGTGGTTGTGCTCTGCCAATTCAGTCGCTGAGACATCGGCTTCTGGGTTGTGCAACAGACGCAGGCTGTCGCCGAACTCGGCGAGTTTCAATCTTTTCAGCAGAGGAGCAGGTAAGGTGTCGGTGAGCGGGATAGTCTCCAGCGCATGGTTGATGAGCTTGCGCAACACGGGCTGCGCCAAGCCCGCCGTGGTCGGGTAGATGGGTGTGAGGCTTTGCTGCAAAGGCGTGTCGTCATCAGCCGCGCGACATTTTGGGTGCACCATCTCCAGCCCAAAATAGCCTACCCGTACTTCACCAATCGCGCGTATCTGTTTGCCCACGGCGAGTTGCTTCTGCTGGCTGGGATAGAAATTGAGGAAGCGCAGAGTCAGCTCTTCGTGGCCTTCCATCAAGCGACACACCAAGCTGCGACGCGGGCGGAACATCACCTCGCTATGGGTGATGATGCCCTGCACCTGCACCGTCATCCCCGGTTGTGCATCGGCGATGGGGGTGAGGTGCGTCTCGTCCTCGTAGCGCAGCGGCAGATGCAACAACAGATCGGCACGATGATGAATGCCGAGCTTGGCAAGTTTCGCCAGCGTCGTTGGAGAGATTTTGGAGGGCGTTGCCAATGCAGCTAGCGTCTAGTTCGCCAACTTCGCAAACCGCGTGTCCGCCATGCGCAAGCGGTCTGCCATTACGCGCAGGAAGGCTTGGTTGAAATGCAGTTGGCAGTGGTCGGAAAGCTGCCCCAGCAGGTTGGGGGCGATGCGCAGCACGGTGACTTCGGTGCCAGCGGTGACGGTAGCAGAACGCGGTACGACTTTGCCGCTGATGTAGGACATCTCGCCAAAGCAGTCGTCGCGGCTGATGAGGTTGAGCAGTTTGCCGCCTTTGGTGACGTTCACCGTGCCCTCAACCATGATATAGAAATCGTCGCCCATCTCGTCTTCGCGCATTAGCACGGTGTGCACGGGTTGTTTTTGCCAACTACCCACGCGCAAGATTTCCCATAGTTCAGTGTCGGTGAAATCTTTGAACAGCGTCATCTCGCGCAAGGTGGTGAATTTCTCGGTCTGGTTGGTTTCGATGTCGGCTTGGTCAAAGCGTCCGAGCGCCGACAGGTCGCTGCCGAAATCTTTCCAGTCTTGGTAACGCTCACTTTTTTCTTTGTGCATGGCACGCATTACTACGCGCTCTAACTCGGCGGGAATGGTGTTGCGATGCGCGCGCAAAGGCAGCGGTGCGATGTTCAAAATTTGATGGCATAGCCCTGCCAAACTTTGCGCAGGAAACGGCGCATGTCCAGTCAGGAAGCGGTACATGACCACGCCTAACGAGTAGATGTCGGTTTGATGGGTGAGTTGTTCGCCGCGAATTTGTTCAGGTGACATATAACTGGGCGAGCCCAGATTCGCCACTTGGGTTTGTTCCAGATTGACCAGCAAAGCTGCACCCATGTCGGAAATTTTGATGTCTCCATCCGTGGTGCGCAACATATTGGCGGGTTTGATGTCGCGGTGAATCACCCCGTTAAATTGAGCGTAATTGAGTGCGCGGCAGCACTTAAACATGTATTCCACCACCACATCAATGGGCAGCAAGTGGTCGGGTTCGGCGTGTTTTTCGAGCGTGCCACCGTTCACATATTCCATCACGATGTAGCTCGAATCGCTGCCAATTTGCGCATCATAGATGGACACGATGTGCGGATGCGATAGCTTGCCGGCCAAGGAGGCTTCATTATTCAACTGGCGTTGATAAATTTTGCCCATCTTGGGGTCGTTCAAAATTTCTTGCTTGAGTACCTTCACCGCGACTTCGCGTTTGGCAAAAGAGTCGTAGCCTAAATACACGGTGCTGGTCGCACCTTGTCCGAGTTGTTTTGTGACGGTGTATTTGCCAATCGTGCCGGGAAGAATCATGGGATGCCTAAAGTAGTGTGCTCATTAGTCTTGCAATACCAGTACGCCATCAGCTTCTACCAGCGCATTGCGTGGTAATGAAGCCACCCCCACTGCGGCACGCGCAGGGTAAGGTTGGTTGAAATAGGTGGCCATAATTTCATTTACTTTAGCAAAGTGCGCGAGGTCGGTGAGATAAATGTTGAGCTTCACGACATCATCCAAGCTACCGCCCGAGGCGACGGCGACGGCACGCAGATTTTGAAAAACGCGGTTCACTTGCGCTTCAATGCCCTCTACCATTTGCATGGTGTCAGGGTCGAGCCCAATTTGCCCTGATAGATACACGGTGTTATCCATGCGTACGGCTTGTGAGTAAGTGCCAATGGCAGCGGGCGCATCGGGGGTTTGAACGATGAATTTAGTGGACATGAGAAGTTCCTAATTGAAAGGCGGCAGATTTTAGCTGATAAGTTTTGAGAAGCGGTCATCGGACAAGCGTAAGCGTTCGGCCAACACATATAAGAACGATTGGTTGAAGTGGGCTTGGCAGGCAACAGAAAGTTTAGCCAGTTGATGGGCGTCAATTTGCATGATGCGAATATCGGTGTTGGCTGTCACCGTGGCCGAGCGCGCTACCTGACGGCCACGAATGTAGGCCATTTCGCCGCAACAATCGCCGCTACTTAAGGCAAGTAACAGACGCGATCCACGCGTTACGCTCAAGCTACCTTCAATCAAAATATAAATCTCGTCACTCAACTCGTTTTCGCGCATGAGCACGGTCTTGGCAGGAAGCTTATGCCAGTCGGCAATGCGCAACACTTCCCATAATTCCAAGTCGGAAAAGTCCTCAAAGAAAGGAAACTTGCGCAAGGCGGCGAATTTGTCGGCTTCGCGAGTGCTTAAATCATTCTGCTCAATGTGGCCGATGGCGGCTAAATCATTACCAAAATCGCCCCATGTGGCATAGCGTAGGGCGGTAGATTTTTGCAGCGCACGCATCACGATATGTTCTAGTGCGACAGGTAAGTCATGGCGTAACTGGGTAGGCAAAATGGGCGTCTCATGCATAATTTGGTGGTACAGGAGTGCCAGATTATCCGCGCTGTAAGGCGAGTGTCCGGTGAGCAGGCGATACATCACTACACCCAATGAATAAATGTCGGTTTGATGATTGACCGTGTCACCCCGCACCTGCTCTGGCGACATGTAGTTAGGTGAGCCCACATTCATATTTACCTGGTCGCTATCCAGATTAATGGCCGCACCCAAATCAGTAATTTTGATGTCATCGGGGTTGGCGAGGAGCAGGTTGGCGGGCTTAATGTCGCGATGAATCACCCCCTTGAACTGGGCGTAATTGAGGGCGCGGCAGCACTTAAATAGATACTCCACCACACGATTGAGTGGTAGCAAATTGTTGGGTACGATGTGTTTTTCAAGGGTTCCACCAGGCACATACTCCATCACAATATAAGCGGCATCGTCGGTCACGACCGCATCGTAAGTGGCGACCAAATGCGGATGAGACAATTGACCTGCCAGCGCCATTTCTGTTTCTAGCAGCCGTCTATTTTGTGCACCGTGTTGTGGATCATCGAGGAAGGATTGTTTGATGACTTTAATCGCCACCTCACGGTTGGCACTGGGGTCATGCCCTAAATAAACCGTACTCGTCGCGCCCGCCCCCAGCTTGCGTAGCAGGCGATATTTTCCGATATGGGATTCAGGGTTGAGAGGTTGATTCACTTGAGTGCGCTCCTTGAACGGCAATTTACACTAACCCGTGACAGAGGAATAGCGCGCTTAAATAGGCTGATAACGTGGCTTGTTCGAGCGGGGGCTTTCGCCGATAATCCGCCCGCACCGAAAGTGCAACAATTCCACTTCGGTTTTACCTAAGGAGCCTCTGATTAAGTCGTCACACCGGCCTTTCGACAGGCTCAAGATAAACTGACTTGCGGTCAGGCTGGTGTCCAGTCAAAAAAACATGCTGTGTAACAGACTGATGAAACGGCTTTTTAATTAAACCCACTGGATTCCGGCCTTCGCCGGAATGACGATTGGGGACTTAATCAGAGATTCCCTAAATAATGTTTCTGCCCCTCACGCTGCTTTGAATAAAAGGGTTTTCCATTGAATATCAATTTCCAACGCGCTGTTGACCGAATCGTCGGCGTACCTGTGTGTGCGGTGTTGTCGGGGCTTGAAAAGCTGCGCGTCTATTTTATGGGCGAGGCCAAGCACAAGTCGCCGCAACGTATTTTGATTGTGCTGCTGTCCGAAATGGGCAGCTTGGTGTTGGCGCAACCCCTGTTTGCTGAATTGAAGCGGCGCTATCCGCAAGCCGAGTTGCACATGTTGATGTTCCGTAAAAACCGCGAGGTGCTGGATTTGCTGGGCGTCATGCCGAAGGAAAATGTCATCACGTTGAATGACAAGGCGCTGGGCGATTTTGCGGTGGATAGTTTTGAAGCGCTGTTGAAGATGCGCGCACTGGATTTTGACGTGGTGATTGATTGCGAATTATTTTCACGTGCCAGTAGCATCTTCTCTTATCTATCGGGCGCCAAAGTGCATGTGGGATTTCATGCGCATACGCAAGAAGGTCTGTATCGCGGCTCGTTTATGAATCGTAAGGTGATGTACAACCCGTACCGCCATTTATCGCAACAATTTCTAACGATGGTGGATGCCATCGAATCGACAGGGCGCCCGCTGGCTAAAGGTGCGCTGCGTGAGGTGAGCGCGCCGCCCTTGTTGCAATTTGATGAGGGTGAAGTGGCGGGTGTGGCCGCACAGTTGCTGCGTGACTTTCCGCAAATCAAAGATAAACGCTTGGTATTGGTGTACCCCGATGGCGGGTTGCTACCCATTCGTGCGTGGCCGCCTACCTATTACAAGCAGCTGTGCGACGCGCTGCTACAAGACGGTTACGTGGTGGCGCTGATTGGCTTGCCCGATGCCAAGCCGCTCGCACAAGAAATTGTGGCGCACTGCAAACACCAACACTGCATTGACCTGACGGGCTACACCAAGTCAGTGCGCCATCTGCTGTCTATTTTTCAATTTGCCTCATTGTTAGTAACTAACGATGGCGGCCCCGGACAATTTGCGGCGCTCACCAGCCTGCCAACGCTGGTGTTCTTCGGCCCTGAAACCCCCGCTTTATATAGCCCGCACGCGCCTAACATTCATTGCTTATATGCGGGGCTATCGTGTTCGCCTTGTCTGACTGCGTATAACCATCGCAACTCACCGTGTGATGGCAACAACCAATGCTTGCAGTTGATTACGCCGCAGCAAGTGTTGGCGCAAGCGCGCACGCTGTTGCAGGCGGCGCATTAGCATGGCCTCTCCTTTCAAAATTCGTTATCGCACAGCTAATTTGGCGCGCCGCTTGTTTTCTAAACGCTTCTTAAAATTTGGCACGGTAGGCGCATCGGGCACGCTGGTGAATATCGGCGTGTTGTATTTGGCTCAAGAGTTTTTGTTCAACACCGTGCAGACGCCAGAAATTCGTCTCAATCTGTCGCTGGGGTTGGCGATTTTTCTAGCCACGCTGAATAATTTTTTCTGGAATCGTCTGTGGACGTGGGCGGATCGCAAGCAACACCCACATTTGTCTTTACCTGCTCAATTTGGGCAATACACCTTGGCATGTGGCGTGAGCATCATTCTGCAAATCATTTTCACCAACCTGCTGGCGCCGCATTTTTATTATCAAATTGCCAATCTCATTGCGATTGGTTTAACCAGTGTGGTGAACTTTTTGCTCAACGACATTTGGACATTTGGACGTGCCAAGCGTGCTGCTGTTGCGCCAGCCAAGCCCGATTGACATGTTGAGTCGCCTCATCGCCCAGCCCTCACTGCGTTACTTTGCCGCCGGCTTATTGGCGCTATTTGTGTATTTTTTTGCGCTGGACAGTCTGCACATTCCGCGTAATGGTGATGAAGAAGTCTACGCACATATCACCCGCGTCACCGCTGCCAGCGGACATTGGCTACCCCTCCAGTCGGACATGCCCGACATGCGCAACACCAAGCCACCCTTGTTGTTTTGGCAGGGGATTGCATCCACGTATGCGGGCACGCAATGGGATTGGTGGCATCTGCGTTTTCCGAGTGTGTTGTACACCTTACTCACAGCGGGCTTGTTGTGGCTGTTGGGTAAGCGCTTAACGGGCAAGGCAGAAACAGGCTGGGTGGCAGCGCTCACCTTCCTGGCTTTCTTCAGCACCTACCGTTTTGGACGTCCATTCTTGGTCAATCCCGCAGAAACGTTTTGGTTCTTCTTGCCCTTTTTTACGCTGCTGTATTGGCGCGAACGCGCTTTTGAATCGCGTCTGTGGATTCCTGTATTGCTCGGCGTAGAAGTCGGTATTGGTTTGCTCTATAAATCGTTCGCGTTGCTCGCACCGATTGGCTTTGCACTGGCTTGGTGGTATTTGCATCAACGCGACTATGTGTGGCGGCACTTCATCGTGCGCGACTTTTTTAAGCTCGCCCTCATTGCCGCGCTGTCCTTGTCGATGTTCGCATTGTGGTTCGTGTTTGACCCTGATCCGCAAGCGGTATGGCGTGAATTTGTGGTCGGCGAAAACGCCGGCAAGTTTGATCCGCATGGTGGTAGTTATTGGGCAAAATTATTATGGGGGGGCAGCAGCCTGTGGGCATTAGTGTTGGGTTATCCCATGAACGCAGGGCTGTTGGCGTTTCCGGTAGCGGCATTGTTTGTGCTGGCCTATCGCCGACGTTATCGCTTAACTGACGATGAAAAACGTTTATGGATATGGATGGCGGCGCTGTTCATTGTGTTTGTCTTACCCAGCCAACGCAGTGCGCGCTACCTATTGGAAGCCATGCCAGGCGTGGCGTTGCTGTGCGCGTTAAATTGGCAACGCATTCCGCGCTGGGTTTTTGTGCTGACTTTAGTGGCGTGTGGCATGGCGTTGTCCTTGTTTGCATGGTTGGCACTGGGGCTGCAACAAGAAGTGAGCGGGCTGTACGCGTGGGATTACTGGCTGGTGTGGGCGGTTAGCATGGGGCTGGTGGGGCTGGCTATCGTGCAAGCCCGGTGGACGCGCGAGCTGGTGAATGTGGTTGCACTGCTTACCTTGCTCGGACTGGCGCTGTTCTTGCGTCCCTTTGATGGTGCATTGGGGCATTACAGCGCGCAGAGTGTGCGTGCGGTGCAAGATAAGCCCGTGTGGGTGTCGTGCAACTTTCGCGCTCATGACGAGGGTTATCGCATGCTGCTTAAAGGTGCGCAGATACACGCTTACAATGAAAACGAAGTTCTTTCCATGCAAGACCTTGCCGCGCGTTATCCGCGCTTTACTTACAAACTACCCTTGCAAGCCCCCGTGTGTGAAGGGTGCAAGCTCCTCGGTCAGCGTTTAGAAATTCGTAGCCGACACAACAATGCTGAATTAAAAGCGATGCTGCACGGCGCGGTGTTTGAACATTTATTTGTTAAAGAAGTGTTACTAGAGTCGCCCCTTACCGTACTCGCCCCGCCCCTCACAGAAGGATGTCGTTAGATGAGTAAATATCAACGCTTGAGCCTACTGGCTTTTGTATTAAGCGCGTTCAGTATGGCGCTATTCAAGGCTTCGGGATGGACGCTGGCGTATGGGTTTCGCTTACCTGAACCCCCTGTTATTCAGGTGGCTGAACCTACGCAGGTGACGACGCAAGTGGTGACGCGCAGTAAAGGCCGCCGCCATACGCAACGCATTAAAGAAACGTTGCCTGCGCGCGGACATTTCGATACCCATTTCGCGTCTAGCCAATTGCATGTGCAGACGCATGCCGCCTCGATGATTGAATTAAGCGACGGCAACGTGCGCGCATTTTGGTTTTCGGGCAGTCGTGAAGGTGCGGCAGATGTAACGATTAACAGCGCTATTTTTGATGTCACGCAAAAGCAATGGGGCGCGGAGCAGGTGGTGACAGGGCGCGTGCAGACGCAACGCGACTTGCATCGCTACATCGCCAAAGTAGGCAACCCTGTGCCGATGCGCGCGCCCGATGGGTCGCTGTGGTTGTTTTATGTCACGGTGTCGCTAGGCGGCTGGGCGGGCAGCTCAATTTCGATGCTGACTTCAAATGATGAGGGCACAACGTGGGGCGCGCCGCGCCGCTTGGTTACCTCGCCCTTCATTAACATCAGCACCTTGGTGAAAGCGCCACCTTTCTTGTATGCCGATGGTACGGTGGGCGTGCCGGTGTACCACGAGTTTGTGAGCAAATTTGCCGAGGTGTTGCGCTTGGATAAAACCGCTAAAGTCATCGACAAACAACGTTTGGCGGCGGGCGGGCAAGGCACTTTGCAACCCGTGGTGTTAGTGCGCAGTGAGCAAGACGCGCTGGCTTTAACGCGGTATGCCGGTGCGGATAGCACGCCGCGTGTGATGAGTATGGCGACTACCGATGGCGGACGGCATTGGAGTAAGCCGCAAAAATCCAACTTGAAAAATCCCAATGCAGCGTTGAGTGCGCTGGTGTTGCCGGATGGGAAATTATTGGCGGTGCTGAATGACCAAGAGCACGGGCGTGACAGTTTGAGTTTGCAACTTTCCGCCGATGACGGCATCACGTGGCGCGAATTGCGTCGCCTAGAAGAGATGGGTGGCTTAAGCCAGCAACTGGCGGATGAGTCAGCCTGTTTAGACGTGGTGGAAGATATGCTGCGTAACAGTGATGCGCGTTTGCAAGCCCTTGCCGCGCCGCAATTGGCAGAATACGTGGCATCGGCTAAACCCTTGGTGCGCGCAGCGGCGGGTTGCCATTTTGAGTTTTCCTATCCCTATTTAATGCAGGCGCATAACGGCGATATTCATCTGCTTTACACGTGGAATCGTGTGTTGATTAAACATGCGGTATTTGATGCGCTGTGGTTGCAGCAACGATTAAGTCAGGAGTTGACGCAATGAATTTAAGCGATAGTTTTGCGTTGTCAGTGTGGGCGTTGATCGGGCTGTGGTTAATTTTGCGCTTACCGTTCGTCACCCGCATGAGTGTCACCCAGCGCACCGCCACCATGTTGCTGGGCTATGTAATCGCGATGGTGCCAGTGGCAGGGCTGTCGTTAGCGGGTGCTTTGCGCGGCATGCTGGGCGACTTGAGCATCACCAGCACATTGTTGTTGAGCGCAGCACTGTTCACACGCTTACGCTTTTTAGCCAATGGCAATGCAGCACCGTTGTGGAATGCGCGTGAACGTTTTTCCGTGTTGCTGTTCATCAGTGTACTGGCGCTGTTGTTGTATCCCTTTGCACTAGGCATCGGCACGCTCGACCCTTACCGTGCAGGCTTTGGTAGTGTGTCGCTGCTGTTAATGCTGGCCTTGCTTGCGTTATGGTTCATGCGACGCGGACTTTATTTATTGCCTTTCGTGTGCGCGCTGGCCGTCATGGCGTGGAGCTTGCGCTTGCTTGAATCAACTAACCTGTGGGATTACTTGCTGGACGCACCGTTGGCGATCTATGCCATCGTGCAGACGGTGAAGGCGATATTGGCAGCCAGAAAGGTTGAACGTGTCTAGTTTGAATCGCAATGACTATCGAACCTTGTCACTCGCGGCTTTAGGCGGTGCATTGGAGTTCTACGACTTTATCATTTTTATTTTCTTTGCCGCCGCCATCGCGCAATTATTTTTCCCGCCCGACATGCCGGATTGGCTGCGCCAAGTGCAGACCTACGGCATCTTCGCGGCAGGCTATTTAGCGCGCCCCTTGGGCGGCATCATCATGGCGCATTTCGGCGACTTATTTGGGCGCAAGCGTATGTTCATGTTGAGCATCTTTTTAATGGCGGTGCCTACTTTGTTGATTGGCTTGCTGCCCACCTACGCCGTGATTGGCGTGTGGGCGCCCATTCTGTTACTCGCTTTGCGTGTCATGCAGGGCGCGGCCATTGGCGGCGAAGTGCCGGGGGCGTGGGTGTTCGTGGCCGAGCATGTGCCGCAGCGCCATGTCGGGTTCGCCTGTGGCACGCTCACTGCGGGGCTGACGGGCGGTATCTTGTTGGGGTCGCTGGTGGCGATGGCGGTAAATCAGCATTACACCCCTGCCCAATTGCTTGCCGAAGGCTGGCGCGTGCCCTTCATCATCGGCGGCATTTTCGGCTTGGTGTCGGTGTGGCTGCGCGGCTATCTGCATGAGACACCCGTGTTCAAACAGATGCAGGCTAGAAAACAATTGGCCGATGAGCTGCCTTTGAAAACGGTGGTGCGCGAGCATCGTCCTGCCATCGTGTTGACGATGTTGCTCACTTGGCTGCTGTCAGCGGCTATCGTCGTGATGATTTTGATGACGCCTACCTTGATGCAAAAGCTTTTTGCGATTCCTGCCGCAGTCGCTTTGCAAGCTAATAGCGTGGCGATTTTGAGCTTGAGTGTAGGCTGCATTTTGTTTGGCGCATTGGCCGATCGTTTTGGTGCGGGTCGCGTGCTCACATTTGGCTGCATCGGCTTGGGCGTAACTTCGTGGTGGCTGTATCAACAGCTGATGCTCGCAACGGCTCATCTCAATGCGCTGTATGCGCTGTGCGGATTTTTTGTCGGTGTCATCGGTATTGTTCCAAGCATCGCCGTGATGTCCTTTCCGCCGCGCGTGCGCTTCTCTGGCTTGTCGTTCTCTTACAATGTTGCCTATGCCGTATTCGGCGGCCTAACCCCCATTATGGTGAGCTTACTGCTGCCGCTGGATAAGCTCGCCCCCGCACATTACGTGGCGGCATTGAGCTTACTGGGTGTGGGGATAGGGCTTTATGTGCAGCGGCGCAGGGCGGTTATCAGTTAAACGGCTTTATGCGACAATGCGCGCCGCCCATAAGAGCGCGCTGACGCGCCGTGTGTTGGATACGATTTGGAATAGGAAAACCTTTGGATAAACTCAAACAATTGCTTGCGCAAGATATGGCTGCGGTGGACGCGGTGATTCGCACGCGCCTGCATTCGGAAGTAGTGCTGGTCAATCAGATTGGTGAATACATCGTGAGTAGTGGCGGCAAGCGTTTGCGCCCTGCATTGGTGTTGTTATCGGCGCAGGCGTTTGGTTACCGTGGCGCGCATCAATATGATTTGGCAGCGGTGGTGGAGTTCATCCATACCGCGACTTTGTTGCATGACGATGTGGTGGATGAGTCTGATTTGCGTCGAGGGCGCCAAACAGCGAATGCGCTGTTTGGCAATGCGGCCAGTGTGTTGGTGGGTGACTTCCTGTATTCGCGGGCGTTCCAGATGATGGTGAATGTGGGCGATATGCGCGTGATGCAAACCTTGGCCGATGCAACCAATGTGATTGCCGAGGGCGAAGTGTTGCAGCTGCTTAACTGTCACGATGCAGATGTCGATGTGGCGAATTACATGCGCGTCATTCATTGCAAGACGGCTAAATTATTTGAGGCTGCCATGCGCATCGGCGCGCTACTCGGCAAGACATCGGCGACGGATGAGGCGGCGGCGCAGTACGGTATGCATTTGGGTACGGCCTTTCAATTGATTGACGATGTCTTGGATTATTCGGCGGATGAAGCGCAAACGGGCAAGCACCTAGGCGATGACCTAGCGGAAGGTAAGCCCACCTTGCCGTTGATTTATGCGATGCAACACGGCACGCCACAGCAGGCGGCGCTGGTGCGTGAGGCAATCGAGCAAGGCGATGTATCGAAGTTTGCTGCGGTGCTTGCCATCATTAAAGAAACAGGCGCATTGGATTACACGCGCCAGCAAGCATTGCGCGAAGCCGAAGCCGCGTGTGCCACTTTGGTACACTTGCCAGCGTCAAAGCATAAGCAGTGTCTGCTCGACTTGGCGCATTTTGCGGCGACGCGGCAGTATTGATTGTTAACTGACGCATAGGAGCAAACTTATGAGCCGCTTACTTTTTTTGGTTGCCGTTGTGGGGCTGGTGTATTGGCTGCTGAAGCGCTTTCGTAATTCAGCTACGCCAGTCGACAAGCCTGTTACCAGTGAAGATATGGTGAGTTGCGCGCAATGCGGAGTGCATCAGCCGAAAAGCGAAAGCGTGGCGTCCGACGGGAAGTTTTTTTGCTGCGATGCGCACCGTCGTCAATACGAATCTAAATAAAACTCATGCGGGATAATCTGTCCCCTGCGGGCGCGTTTCCTGCCCTCCCTCCCTCTTCGGCGCCGCCACCTGATAATCCGTGGCAATTTCTGACTTACTTCAATTATTACCGCCTCATTTTGAGCGTGTTACTCCTAGCGCTAACCTTCTTTTTTGGTAAGGTGGTTGCGGAGGAGGAACGCCAATATCAGCTGCTTGCCAGTACGAGCCTGCTGTATTTTGTGTTGGTGGGGGTGTCGATTGTATTGGTGCAATCGCAGCAGCGGCGATTGAGCTTGTCTTTGCAACTCGCTTTTCAAATGAGTACAGATATTTTGCTGGTGGCATTGCTCACTTATTTGGGCGGCAATGCGCAAAATAATTTTGGTATGTTGCTGTTGGTTTCATTGGCTTTTGGGGCGATGGTGAGTCGCGGGCGTATCACTTGGTTTTATGCGGCGCTGGCCAGTATTGTGATGCTGTTGGAGCATGGGCTGGCGGTACTTACACGCGATGCATCGGTAGCGAGTTTCTTTCAGGTGGGGATGTTGAGTGCTGCTTATTTTGCGATTAGTGCGCTGTCGCAAACGCTTACCCGCTATGCCAAAGCCAATGAAAAGCTAGCCATGTTGCGTGGCGTAGATTTGTCGAATATGGCGGAAGCTAATCGGTTGATGATTCAAGATATGCCGGATGGCGTATTAGTGGTGGATGAACGGGGCGGTGTGCGGCAATTTAATCCGGGTGCGGAACGCTTGCTGGGCTATAAGTTCCCCGTGGGAGGGCTAGTCAGTCTGGCGCAATGTTCGCCCTTGATTGAGGCGCTGTTTGCAGGGTGGCGACAAAACAAGGCGCTCGGTAATGAAGTGTTGCGCTTGCCCCTTACGCATCTCATGGTGCGCGTGCGCTTTTTGCCGATTGAACGGGAGGGATTTTGGGGCGCCATTGTGGTGTTGGAAGATATGCAGCGCACGCAAGAGCAAGCGCAGCAAGTGAAGTTGGTGGCGCTGGGGCGGCTTACGGCGAATATCGCGCATGAGGTGAGGAATCCGCTTTCTTCCATTAGTTATGCCACTGAATTGTTGCGCGAGGGTAACCCAGATGCGGCGCAGGAGCGCTTGCTGAAAATTATTTTGGATAACACCTCGCGTCTGAATCGCATTGTGCAAGACGTTATGCAAGTGAATCGACGCGACCGCGTGCACGCCGAAATGATAGATTTCTCTGTGCGCTTGCCATTGCTTATTGATGAGCTATGTCTGGCTGAAAAAGTATCGCGCGAAGTATTTGCGTTGAATGTGTCCGCGCATTGTCAGGCGCGCTTTGATCGCGGACACTTCGAGCAAGTGTTATGGAATTTATGCCGCAATGCCTTGCGTTATAGTCAGCGCCAAGTGGCGAGCGTTACCTTAACTGCATTTCAGGCTGACGACGGTAGGGCGTGTTTAGAAGTGCAGGATGACGGCGTAGGGGTGCAAGCCGACGCACTACAGAAATTGTTTGAGCCTTTTAGTACCACCGATGCCGGCGGCACAGGATTGGGACTCTATATTGCGCGTGAGTTATGCGAGGCCAATGGCGCGCGCATCGAATATCGGCATATAGATATGGGCGGGGCTTGTTTCCGTATTAGCTTCGCATTGCATCAATAGTTTCGCTGCATTCAATCAAAAAGGAAAATTAAAGTGAGTGCTACGCCGCGCGTATTGGTTGTGGATGATGAGCCTGACATTTTGACGCTGTTAGAGGTGGCCTTGGGGCGCATGGGGCTAGAGGTGGAGTCCGCGCTTGGCGTGCAGGACGCGCTGAAATTATTGGGCGAGAAAAAATTTAATTTGTGCCTGACTGATATGCGCATGGCAGATGGCGACGGCTTGATGGTGCTGCGCCATATCGTAGAGCGTGAATTAGATACGCCGGTGGCGGTGTTCACTGCGCATGGCAATTTGGACAATGCGGTGGCGGCGCTTAAAGCGGGTGCATTTGATTATTTATCTAAGCCTGTATCGTTAGATCAGTTGCGCGCACTGGTGACGGAGGCATTGCGTTTGCCCTCGGCGCGCATGTCCACATCCAGTGCAGAGGCGACGCTGCTGGGTAAATCATCCGCGATGCAAGAAGTGCGTGAGTTGATAAAACGTGTCGCTCGCAGTCAAGCGCCGGTGCACATTAGTGGCGAATCAGGCAGCGGTAAGGAATTGGCGGCACGCATGTTGGTCGCGCAAAGCGCGCGTCGAGAGCAAGTATTTGTACCCGTCAACTGCGGCGCCATCCCCGAAAACCTAATGGAGAGTGAGTTTTTTGGTTATCGGAAGGGCGCTTTCACGGGGGCGGATAAAGATAAAGCGGGATTTTTCCAAGCCGCCCATCAAGGGACTCTGTTGCTAGATGAGGTGGCGGATTTGCCGCTGGCTATGCAAGTAAAGTTATTGCGCGCGATTCAAGAAAAGAAAGTGCGCCGCGTGGGGGCGACCGAAGAAGAAGCGGTGGATGTGCGCATTATTAGCTCAACGCATCGCAATTTAGCTAAATGCGTGCAAGAAGGAAAGTTTCGCCAAGATTTGTATTACCGCCTGAATGTGATTGCCATTAACTTGCCCGCCCTGCGCGAGATGCGTGAAGACATCCCGACCATTGCGCAGAATGTATTGGAGCGCTTACGCGGAACGGGCAAGGCGTACTTTAGTCAGGCGGCCTTGCAAGCATTGGCGACGTATGAGTTTCCAGGGAATGTGCGCGAATTAGAAAATGTGATTGAACGTGCGCTGGCGCTATGCGTGGATGATGTCATTCAGCCAGCGGATTTACAGCTAGCACCCGTATCAATGGAGGCGCAAACAGGCAAAGGTGTGGTGGGAGGCAAGTATCCGCTTACCGATTATCTGGATCGCATCGAGCGTGAGGCGATTGTTGAAGCATTGGGCAAAACGCACTTCAATCGTACGGCCGCTGCCAAGATACTGGGCGTCACCTTCCGTGCCTTGCGCTATCGCATGGAACGTTTATCTATCACCGAGCAGGATGAGACAAAATGAAGCCGGATAGCGCAGGTTGGTTTTCAGGGGTGAAGCGCATTGCCTCGCCTAACTTCGATGCGCGCCCGCAACGCACTCCAATAGATATGTTGGTTATTCACAACATCAGTCTGCCGCCCGATGAATTTGGCGGGGCAGCCATTGGCCAGTTATTCACCAACACCTTGGATTGCACGACGCATCCTTATTACGAACAACTGCAAGGCGTGCGTGTCTCCGCACACTTTTTGATTCGCCGTGATGGACAGGTGATTCAATGGGTGGCTTGCCAGCAGCGCGCTTGGCATGCGGGTATTTCGGCGTGGCAGGGACGCACGCGCTGCAATGACTTTGCGATTGGCATTGAGTTGGAGGGGTGCGATACGCAGGCATTTGAAGCGGCGCAATACCGCGCCCTCGCCAGACTAACGCGCACCTTGAAACGTCACTATCCTATCCGTCATATTGTGGGTCACGCTGACATTGCCCCTGGTCGCAAGACTGACCCTGGCCCTTTTTTTGATTGGCCGCGTTACCTAAATTTACAAAAGTAGCTGTCGTAGCAGGCGCCGCCCCCTATTGAATATATATAGGCCAAAATTCCGCTTGCATAAATTTGAACAGACACTAGAATCAGCCCCAATTCGTGGTCTCAACCACTACATATAGTGTTTTTTAAGTTTCGGATGATTTTTGCCAGCAGGCTAATCAGTCCAGTATTTCAAGGGGGATTTACATGTTGCAAGCGTCTGAAAATGTATTGCCATCCGCTGTTAAAGCGATGTTCACTCAACAAGAATCCAACTCTGTCGCCTCCTCCGCAAGTTTGCCTTTAGATCAATACAAAACCATTCGTCGCAATGGTTCGGTCGCGCCATTTGAGCCGGCCAAAATCTCCATCGCCTTAACTAAAGCCTTCATCGCGGTGAATGGTGGGCAAGGTGCAGCTTCGGCGCGCGTGCGTGAGATGGTCGATCAATTAACCTCTGGTGTGGTGAATGCCTTGGTGCGTCGCCAGCCACATGGCGGCACGTTCCATATTGAAGACATCCAAGATCAAGTTGAGTTGTCTTTGATGCGTTCTGGCGAACATGATGTGGCGCGTTCTTATGTGTTGTATCGCGAAAAGCGTATGCAAGCGCGCTCACAGGCGAAGTCTGAAGTGGAAGTGGCGCAGGTGATTAACGTGAAGGATGGCGATGTGTTGCGTCCTTTGGATGTTAAGGCATTGATGGCGCGCATTGACTCCGCCTGCGCAGGACTGGGGTCTGCGGTGGATGCCAACAAAATTTTCAAGCTAACCTTAAAAGATTTGTACGATGGCGTGGCGATTGAAGAGGTGCGCAAGTGCGCAATTTTGTCAGCGCGCACGCAAATTGAACAAGATCCCGCGTACAGCTTTGTTACCGCGCGTTTGCTGTTGAACAATATCTGCTGTGAGATTCTAGAAGATGACGTTGAGCCGGCAGACATGGCGTTGCGTTATGCAGAACACTTCCCTAAATTCATTAAGCGTGGCATTGAGGCGGAATTGCTGAATGAAGATATGGGGCACTTTGACTTGGTGCGTTTGGGCAAGGCGCTGGATGCGAGCCGCGACTTGAAATTTAATTACCTTGGTTTGCAAACGTTGTACGACCGCTATTTTTTGCATGTGGAAGATAAACGCATCGAATTGCCACAAGCGTTTTTTATGCGCGTTGCAATGGGTTTGAGCTTGAATGAGATTAACCGCGAAGAACGCGCTATTGAGTTTTATCAATTGCTGTCTAGCTTTGACTTTATGAGTTCTACGCCGACTTTGTTTAATGCGGGCACGCGTCGCTCGCAACTGTCTTCATGCTATCTCACCACCGTGGCGGATGATTTGGATGGCATCTACGAAGCGCTGAAAGAAAACGCGCTGCTCTCTAAATTTGCGGGTGGTTTGGGCAATGACTGGAGCAATGTGCGCGCCTTGGGCAGTCACATCAAAGGCACGAATGGTAAATCGCAAGGCGTTGTGCCGTTTTTGAAGGTGGTGAACGATACCGCTGTGGCAGTCAATCAAGGTGGCAAACGTAAGGGCGCGGTGTGTGCCTATCTGGAAACGTGGCACTTGGATGTGGAAGAGTTCTTGGAATTGCGCAAGAACACGGGCGATGATCGCCGTCGCACACATGATATGAACACCTCCAACTGGATTCCAGATTTGTTTATGAAGCGCGTGATGGAAGGGGCGGAATGGACTTTGTTCTCGCCATCAAATTGCCCTGACTTACATGATAAATTTGGCGCTGAATTTGAAAAGGCGTACGTTGCCTATGAAGCTAAAGCGGAGCGCGGCGAACTGAAGTTGTTCAAAAAAGTGCCCGCACAAAGCCTGTGGCGTAAGATGTTAACCATGTTGTTTGAAACAGGTCATCCTTGGGTTACCTTCAAAGATCCCTGCAACATCCGCAGTCCACAGCAACATGTGGGCGTGGTGCATAGCTCTAACTTGTGTACTGAAATTACGCTGAACACATCAGATAGCGAAATTGCGGTGTGTAATCTGGGTTCGGTCAATCTGTCGGCGCATTTATTCCCTAAAGGTCACGAGCAAGCGGGTCAGATTGATCACGCCAAGTTGCAACGCACCGTAACAACGGCGATGCGCATGCTGGATAATGTGATTGACATCAACTATTACGCGGTGGCTAAAGCGCGCAATGCCAATATGAAGCATCGTCCAGTGGGCTTGGGCATCATGGGCTTTCAAGATTGCCTACACGATTTGCGCATACCTTACTCGTCGCCAGAGGCGGTGGAGTTTGCTGACCGCTCGATGGAGGCCGTGTGTTATTACGCATATTCAGCTTCCTCTGAATTGGCACAAGAGCGTGGTCGTTATGCGAGCTATCGTGGCAGTTTGTGGGACAAAGGCATCTTGCCGCAAGACAGCTTGGAAATGCTGCGCGAGCAGCGCGGCGGCTATGTGGAAGTGGATACTTCGTCGCGCATGGATTGGACAGCGTTGCGCTCACGTATCCAACAATATGGAATGCGCAATTCTAATTGTGTTGCGATTGCGCCCACTGCGACCATTTCCAACATCATTGGCGTGTCAGCTTGTATCGAGCCCACTTACCAAAACATTTTTGTGAAATCGAATTTGTCGGGTGAATTTACCGTCATCAATGAGCACCTTGTTGCAGATTTGAAACAACTAGGCTTGTGGGATGAAGTAATGATTGCTGACCTCAAATACTTTGATGGTAGCCTTGCCAAAATTGATCGTATTCCTGCCGAATTAAGAAGCTTGTACGCCACGGCATTTGAGGTTGAGCCTACGTGGCTGATTGAAGCGGCATCGCGTCGTCAAAAGTGGATTGACCAAGCGCAATCGCTCAATATCTACATGTCAGGGGTGTCGGGACGCAAGCTAGATGAGACCTATAAATTGGCGTGGTTGCGCGGTTTGAAAACAACGTATTACTTGCGTACTTTGGGGGCAACATCAGCAGAAAAATCCACCTCGCGCGCGGGTTCGTTGAACGCGGTGTCGAACGGTGAGGGAGTGGGCGGTGCATTTGCAGCGCCGGTGGTTGAGGAAACGCAGTTTTGCTCTATTGACAACCCCGAGTGCGAAGCCTGCCAATGATAATTTTTCACCGCCTAGTCGGTGAATGCTAGAAACAAAGGAGTTACATGTTAAATTTTGATGATGAAGTAAGTGTCGCCACGCCAGTTGCGGCGCGTATGCCGGCAATGGTTGCGGGCGCTGTGAGTGAGACGGCGGAGCATGGCTATACTATCGCTTCGACCTCAAGCGGACGTATTCGTGTGGAAGATAAGCGCATTATCAATAGTTCCGCAGACGTTAATCAGTTGGTGCCATTTAAGTATAAATGGGCGTGGGAAAAGTATCTGGCGGGCTGTGCCAATCATTGGATGCCGCAAGAAGTGAATATGTCGGCAGATATTGCGTTGTGGAAAAATCCGAATGGATTAACCGATGATGAGCGCCGTTTAGTGAAACGTAATTTGGGTTTTTTTACGACGGCGGATAGCTTGGCTGCGAACAATATCGCACTGGGTACGTATCGCCATATTACCAATCCAGAATGCCGCCAATACTTGCTTCGTCAAGCGTTTGAAGAGGCTATACATACACACGCCTATCAGTACATTGTAGAAAGCTTGGGTTTAGATGAAGGTGAAGTTTTTAATATGTACCACGAGGTGCAAAGCATTCGTGACAAAGACGAATTTTTGTTGCCCTACATTGATGTGTTGACCAACCCCGATTTCAAGACTGGCACCCCAGAAAACGATCAAAAGCTGTTACGTAGCTTGATTGTGTTTGCCTGCATCATGGAAGGATTATTTTTCTATGTGGGGTTTGTGCAAATTTTGGCGCTTGGACGTCAAAACAAAATGACGGGAGCGGCAGAGCAGTATCAGTACATTCTGCGCGATGAATCTATGCACTTGAATTTTGGTGTGGATGTCATCAATCAAATCAAATTAGAAAATCCACATCTATGGACGCCAGCTTTCCGTGAAGAAATTCGCAGCCTATTCCAGAAAGGTGTGGAGTTGGAGTATCGCTATGCGGAAGACACCATGCCGCGCGGTGTGTTGGGATTGAATGCAGGCATGTTCAAAGAATATCTACGCTTTATTGCGAATCGTCGCTGCCAGCAAATTGGTGTTGAGATTTTGTATCAAGGCGCAACCAACCCATTCCCGTGGATGGCCGAGATGATCGACCTTAAGAAAGAAAAGAATTTCTTTGAGACTCGTGTGACCGAGTATCAAACAGGAGGAGCTTTGTCGTGGGATTGAACTTCGAAATTCTTTCGGTGGAGGCTAACTTGCGTAGCAAGTTAAAGACAGCTTTGCTGTCTAGCCGTAACCAAAAAAACTTTTTTGAGACGCGAGTGACCGAATATCAGACGGGTGGCGCGCTGTCTTGGGATTGATAAATGACAAAGGCTGCTATTGCAGCCTTTGTTGCAAGGGCTTCATACACACTGCTTGCGGGGTGTTGAAGGTGTAGTCGTTGTTCGTTGTAGTGTTATTTTTGTTAACTTTCACCACTAAGGAGGTTGAAATGGTAGCAGCAAAGAAAGCTAAACCAGCAGCAAAGAAAC
>JAVHQJ010000359.1:20414-56678 GCA_036171075.1 Sideroxydans sp.
CAGCAGCAAAGAAGGCCGTTGTGAAAAAGCCGGCAGCTAAAAAAGTAGCAGCAAAAAAGCCCGCTGCTAAAAAAGCTGTAGCGAAAAAACCAGCAGCCAAGAAAGCTGTTGCAGCGAAAAAGCCAGCAGCTAAAAAAGTAGCAGCAAAGAAGTCCGTTGCTAAAAAAGCTGTAGCTAAAAAACCAGCAGCAAAGAAGGCCGTTGTGAAAAAGCCGGCAGCTAAAAAAGTAGCAGCAAAGAAGCCGGCTGCTAAAAAAGCTGTAGCGAAAAAACCGGCAGCCAAAAAAGCTGTTGCAGCCAAAAAAGTAGCAGCTAAACCTGCCGCTAAAAAGGCCGTAGCGAAAAAGCCAGTAGCGAAAAAGGCTGTCGCCAAGAAGCCGGCAGCGAAAGTTGTAGCAGTCAAGGCGGTTGCAGCAAAGCCAGTAGCGGCAAAGAAACCTGCTGCTAAAAAAGCCGTAGTGAAAAAAGTAGTGGCGAAACCTGTGGTTGTTGCTAAACCTGTGGTGGCAGCTCCTGCTCCGTCCGCACCTGTACCTGTGCGTCCGGCTGCGTCTTGGCCTTTTCCCACACCTGGCATCAACAAGCCAAATTGATGTGGTGAGAGGCTGTGAAGGCAGCCCCAGTCAGTAGGTTTGATCGGGGCTGACTCACGGTTGTTGGATGGCGAGCCGGATAGGCTCAGATATAAAGTTCGCGTACTTGAAAAAGTGCGTGGAGAGTTGTCCCAAGAATAAATTTGCGTTTTTTGGTTGGCGTTTCGTGGCTTGACTACGTTTCGTTAAGGCTCGCACCGCTATCTCACATGTATTGAGCCGCTACAAGGCGGAGGGTGATCTGCTCTTTATTTTTAGCGATTAAAAATACCCAAAACTGGGGGTGTTCTACCCTCTTAAATATATTAAGAAATTTTTAACGATGTGGATTAGTTGGCAATTAACGGCACGGTGTATTGCGTGACGGGCGTGTCGCTATTCTTATCTAGGGCAATGCCTGTTTCAACGCCAATGCGTGCAATTTCTGTGGCGCTCATATTTTGGGTATAAGCAAAATGCATTGCACCTAATGCAAACTCATGTCCCGAGCCGATTCCCCAAAATTGCGTGAACTCAAAAACTTCACGCATCGAATAGATGGCGAAAATGCCATGCGCATTGGCAATCAGCGCAGTAATTTGACTAGATTCATACGGGTCTTCTTCATCTTCTTTAGGATTTAAGAAGCATTCTTCTTTGAGCACAGGATGTAATTTGCGGAAGGTTTCAAAGATGGCTTCCTTGCTGTTAAGCTGTACGTCAGGCGTTTTAGCCAGCAAATTAGTCAGTACTAAATGATGTGCAGCGCTACCGCAGACGCCCACATAACTTTCTCCAATGTGTAGAATTTTATCGTGCGATGCATCGCGGCTGGCATGCAGACGCGTATTGCCGAAAGTGGTTAAGGTATCTGCTGCGATTGAAACAAATCCATTCTTTTTTACAGCAACGATGGTGGTCATGAGTACTTTCCTAGCGTTATTCAAGTTTTATTTTAGCACCGATGCTATATAGCGTTTCTTTCCCATACCGCACCGATGTTAGTGCCTATTTTGTGACGCTACGCGATTTACCGTGGGCGGCGTGGTTAGATAGTGGCGACCGTGGGCGATATGACATTTTGGTTGCGCAGCCCGTAATGACGTTGGTTACACAAGGTGAGACAACGACAGTTCAAGGTGTGCAGGGAGAGTGCGTTGAGCAGGGTGATGTGTGGGAATTGTTGCGTAGTCTGCTAGGTAGCCAGTGTGTGAGCGAACCCGATTTACCTTTTATCGGGGGAGCGCTGGGATACTGGAGTTACGACTATGCGCGCCAAAGTGTGAATTTACCTAGCCAAGCTGAAGATGCAGAAGCACTGCCTGAGGCGTGCGTGGGCATTTACGATTGGGCGGTGATTGTGGATCATCAAACGCGCAGTGTGCGGCTGGTTTCGAGACAGCGGTATGCTGAAACCGTGACGCAATTACCATTGATTGTGGCGCGTTTGGCAACAGCACAGCGGGATTCTTCCATCGCGCATGGTGCATTTGAAGTAAGCGGAACAATACGCTCGAATTTCACCGTGGAAAAATATCGTCGCACTTTTAATACGGTGCAAATGTATTTGCGTGAAGGGGATTGCTATCAAGTTAATCTTGCGCAGCGTTTTTCTGCCAAGGCATCAGGCGATGCATTTGCGGCGTACTTGGCGTTGCGTCAATTCAGTCCTGCGCCGTTTTCCGCTTTTCTAGATTGGCCGCAATGCCAAGTGTTGTGTGCCTCACCAGAGCGATTTATTCAAGTTAAGAACGGGCAAGTAGAAACCAAACCGATAAAGGGCACGCGCCCGCGTAGTGAATTTGCGGACAGAGATCGCCAACTTGCAGAGGAATTACGCCAGCATCCTAAAGATCGCGCAGAAAATTTGATGATTGTGGATTTGTTGCGCAACGATTTAGGAAGGTGCTGTGAAGCGGGAACGGTGTATGTGCCGAAATTGTTTGAAGTGGAAAGCTATGCCAATGTGCATCATCTGGTGAGCACCGTAAAAGGTAATCTAGCTAAAGGTTGCGATGCACTTGATGTGTTGAAAAAATGTTTTCCTGGGGGCTCAATCACAGGCGCACCTAAACAACGTGCTATGCAAATTATTGAAGAGTTAGAGCCGCATCGGCGTGGAATTTATTGCGGCGTGATTGGTTACATCGGACACGATGGCAATATGGACACCAACATTGCCATCCGCACATTGGTGTATGCGCAAGGAGAAATGCGATGCTGGGCCGGTGGTGGCATTGTGGCTGATTCGCAGTGTGATGCGGAATATCAGGAGACGTTAGATAAAGCCAGTGCCATGCTAGCGGCGATGCGCAAGTTTGGAGGACGCTAAAACTAGCGGAGCGTCTTATTTATTGAGCGCGCGTTTCTCGATTAGCTTTGCATCAAATTTTGATTTGTTGATAACGAAACGTTCATGCGTGCCGATACTGATGGTGTCAATACCATCATGCGCGGTCACGTTGAAAACGAGACGACGTCCATCGACTTCAATCAGCTCAACGTGGGCAGTCACTTCTAATCCAGGTGGAGTGGCGGCTTGATGGGTCACATTGATGTGTGTCCCTACTGATTGTTCGGCAGGCCAATCTAAATGGGGGTTGATGCATTTGATGCAGGCCCATTCTAAAAACCCAACCATATAACCCGTCGCAAAAACTTCCGGCATGGCGAGGAATTCGTCTGCTTCAGGATATAAAGCAGGCACTGTTTTTGAGACTGGAATTTTGAAGGTGTGAAGGTAAGTGAGGCCAGGCTTTAAGCTTGATTTCATAACGACTCTCCTTGCAATTAAGTGCTCGAAACTTTGGTGCGAATGATGCGCACCACTTCAGGAATTCGACGCAAATTGCGCATGATATTCGCAAGGTGGACGCGGTTATTCACCTGCAACGTGAAGTAAGTGGCGGTGTATTCACCCTCATTTTCAAAATTAACATTTTCAATGTTAGAGTTGGCTTCCGCGATGGCGGAGGCAATTTTGGCTAACACCCCGCGCTGGTTTGCTACGATTAACTTGAGGCTCACATCGAATAGTCGTGTAATGTTTTTGTCCCACACCACATCCAGCCACTCACTGCCACTGCGACCTTTGCGCAAGGAAGGACAGTCATGAGTGTGCACGACCAAACCTTGACCGCTTTTAATCACAGCAATAACGGGATCACCAGGAATAGGGCGACAACATTTTGCATATTTAATGGCCATGCCTTCATTTCCCAGCAAGGTGATGATGCCACCTTCATGCTGCGCAGAATTGATGGGCTCGCCTTCATTTTGTTTAGCCAGTTGGCGTGCGATGACCATATTCAAGCGCCGTCCCAATCCAATATCTGCGCACAATTCTTGACGAGATTTTGCGCCTGTTTCGCGTAGCACTCTTTCCCAGCAAACATCTGGAATTTCCGCCAGCTTAAGGTTGAGTGTGGTTAGCGCCTGCGCTAACAAGCGTTCGCCCAGTTTGGAGGATTCATCCAGATGCATTGTTTTGAGGGCATGCCGAATTTCGCCACGCGCTTTGCTGGTTACCACGTAGTTTAGCCAAGCCGAATTGGGGTGCGCATTCGGTGCAGTAATAATCTCCACGCGATCTCCGTTGCGTAGCTCTGTGCGCAGGGGTACTAACTCGGTATTCACTTTGCTGGCAACGCAGCGATTGCCAATGTCGGTGTGCACCGCATAAGCAAAATCCACCGTAGTCGCACCGCGCGGCAAGGCAAAAATTTTCCCTTTGGGTGAGAACACATAAACTTCATCGGGAAATAAATCCACCTTGAGGTGTTCGAGAAATTCAACGGAATCGCCACTTTGCGCCAAGCTCTCCAATAGACTTTGCAACCATTGATGGGTCTTTTGATGCAGTTCATTAATTTTCGATTCGGAGGTCTTGTACAGCCAGTGCGAAGCCACGCCACTTTCCGCCAGCTTATTCATTTCGTGAGTACGAATTTGCACCTCAATGGGGGTGCCAAATGGACCGAACAAAGTGGTGTGCAGTGATTGATAACCATTGGCTTTTTGAATGGCAATGTAATCTTTGAATTTGCCGGGAAAGGGTTTGTACAGGCCATGCAGCAAGCCTAATGCGAGATAGCAAGAAGGCACGTCGTCAACCAAAACACGAAATCCATAAATGTCCAGTACTTGGGCGAAGGCTAATGACTTGGTTTGCATCTTTTCGTAAATACCGAACAGATTTTTTTCGCGTCCTTTGACTTCTGCATGCAGATGATTCTCTTCCAGACGCTTACTAATGGACTCCAAAATTTTTGTTACAACTTCGCGCCGATTGCCGCGTGCTACTTTGAGCGCCTTGGCTAAGACCTCATAACGGTTGGGATGGAGATATTTGAAACACAAGTCTTGTAGCTCTTGGAAAATCGTATTTAAGCCCAAGCGATTGGCAATGGGTGCGTAAATGTCCAATGTTTCATGCGCGATACGCGCACTTTTTTCTTTGGATACGGCGCCTAAAGTTCGCATATTGTGCAAACGATCGGCAAGCTTAATCAGAATCACGCGTACATCACGCGCCATTGCCATCAGCATTTTGCGGAAATTTTCCGCCTGTGCGTCTTCCTTCGTTTCAAATTGCAGCTTATCTATTTTGCTTAGACCATCCACCAAGTCGGCGACTTGTTTGCCAAACTGTGTGCTGATTTCATCTAGGCTTACGCAGGTATCCTCTGCCACGTCATGTAGCAGTGCGGCGATGATGGCGTGAGTGTCTAAATGGAGCGGAGTGAGAATTCGCGCAACGGCGATGGGATGAGTGACATACGGCGCGCCTGATTCACGCAATTGGCCTGCGTGCGCGGCGTGACTAAAATCGAGCGCCGCTTGGACTTGAGCTACATCCTCCGCCTTGAGGTAAGCGGATACTTCTTGTAAAAGTAGAGCGGCATCAGCTTGGCTCATTGAGCATGCCTGTGCTGCCGCTCAATAAGCGGCAGCTTGTTGTTTAAGCCACGCCGCGATTCAAGATGTCAGTGCCTACTTTACCTTCGCTGATTTCGCGCAAAGCAACAACAGTAGGTTTGTCGCGACTGGCCTCAACTAGATGGCTTGCGCCGTTAGCCAATTGACGCGCGCGATACGCTGCGGCCAATGTCAATTCAAAGCGATTAGGAAAGTATTGTTTGCAATCTTCGACGGTAATGCGTGCCATGGTTCACTCCGATGTTTGTAATTGATTGATGAGTTTTTGATGCCGCGCCAATTGACGCGACCCTCTGGTACGGGCGCAAAGCACAATGGAATTGAGCTCACGCAAGGCTTCGTTGAGGTTGTCGTTGATAATAACATAATCGAATTCAGCCACATGGGAGACATCCTCGCGCACCGCCGCTAAACGTGCAGCAATGACGCTGTCATTATCTTTGCCACGTCCCTTAAGTCGTTGTTCTAATGCGGCGAGTGAAGGCGGCAAAATAAAAATGCTGATGCACTCTGGGAATAATTTACGTACTTGCATCGCGCCCTGCCAGTCAATCTCCAATAAAATATCGCGGTCTTTTGCGTTTTCTTGCGTAATCCAGCTTTGCGAAGTGCCGTATAAATTACCGTAGACTTCAGCACTTTCTAGAAACTCGCCGCGCGCGGCAGCGGCTAAAAAATCTGCGCGGCTCACGAAGTGATAGTCCTTGCCGTTCACTTCACCCGCGCGCGGTGCGCGCGTTGTGTAAGAAACAGAAAGGTCGATTTGCGGGTTGATATTGAGCAAGGCGTGCACCAAACTGGTTTTGCCTGCTCCCGATGGCGCACTAATAACAAAAAGACTGCCAGACATAGTGATCTCCTATTCGATATTTTGGACTTGCTCGCGCATTTGTTCGATGAGGATTTTAATATCCATCGCACAGCGCGACACTTCTGCGTCCACAGATTTTGAGCCAAGCGTGTTGGCTTCCCTGTGTAATTCTTGCATCAGAAAATCGAGGCGCTTGCCCACTACGCCCCCTTTGGATAAGACTCGCTTCACTTCTTCTAAATGGGTGAGTAGGCGGGATAATTCTTCCTCGACATCTACTTTGCTGGCGTACAGGGTAATTTCTTGTCGCACACGTTCATCGTCTTGACTGCCCAGCGCCTCTAACAATTTAGCGCGCAGCTTGGATTCATATAGAGCCACTGCGTTTGGGATGCGCGGGCTGACGGCATTGCGTAATGCGTCAATCTGCATCACACGTTCCAGCATAAAGGTTTTGAGCTTCTCGCCTTCGCGGGCGCGAGCGTCGCTAAAGTCTTGCAACACTTGTTTGAGTAGCGCTTGCAAGGTGGTTTGTAGTGCATCCGCTGATAAGGCAGTGCTTTGCAGCACCCCATTCCAACTTAAAACATCTGCCACGGATAGCGTGCGTGCAGCAGGAAACACTTCGCGAACTTGCGCATCCCATTGGGCGAGTTGTTGCAGCATTGGGTGATTGAGTTGGGCGGAATTTTGCGCAGATTGGCGGGGTGCGTAGGCAATGCGGCATTCCACTTTGCCACGCGTTAATTTGGCGGCAATGACTTCGCGTAGAAAAGATTCATGCACGCGCAACTCGTCAAACATTTTGAATTGCAGGTCAAGATAGCGATGATTGACCGCGCGCAATTCCAAGGTGAGCGAGCCGCTTTCAAGTTCGGTACTCGCCACGGCAAAGCCAGTCATGCTGTAAATCATTGGGACTCCAAGGAGGGTAGAAAAAATACGGGCTGAATGGCGCGCATTATATTACGATTGCACCCCGCCGCCGCTGACGACAGCACGGCGGGCAATTTAGAAAATAGGAAAAGAATGAAGTTCGCAGTTCATCAAGCAAACCACATCGGCGGTCGCAAATATAACCAAGATCGAGTGGGCTACGCTTACACCAATGACGCTTTACTCCTCGTGCTAGCAGATGGCATGGGAGGACATCTACATGGTGAAATTGCAGCGCAGTTGGCGGTGAATACGTTTATGAAAGCCTTTAGTAAGCTAGAGCAAGGTAAAGCGAAAGAGCCAGAAGTATTTTTACGTGCCACCATGCGTGCTGGGCACGACGCCATCATTGCTTATGCTGACGAACAAGCGCTCGGAGGCAATCCCGGCACCACCTGCGTTGCGGTGTTGGTGCAGGACGGTCGCATATGGTTTGCGCATGCGGGCGATTCGCGCTTTTACTTAATGCGCAACAATGCAGTCGCAATGGTGACGCGCGACCATTCAGTCGTGCAACAGTGGTTTGATTGGGGCATTATTTCCGCCGAAGAAATGAAATCGCACCCTGATCGCAACAAAATTACTAATTGTTTGGGGGGGGTAGAAGACATGTTTTATGTGGAAGTGTCGCCTAGCGAAGCCCTGCAAGAAGGCGATACCTTGCTGTTGTGTAGCGATGGGTTCTGGACACCCTTGAGCGACCATGAGCTGACGCAATTTCTGCTGACGCCGACGCTGGATAAACTGCTGGAAAAACTGATTGGCGTAGCCGTAATGCGCGAAGGCCCGCATGCGGACAACACCACGGCCATTGTGGCGCGCTTGAGTTCTAAAGAGCAGGAGCATGTTGCCGACGGCGCGGCGTGTTTGATGTTGGAAATCCCTGAAATTTCTTAATTCCACTTAATTTTTCGTAGCATTTCTTATCCCTCTCTATTTTTTCTTAAGGTTCTTTTATGCGCCCAAGTCAGCGTCAAGCCAATCAACTGCGTGCCATTCGGCTCACTCGCCACTACACCAAGCATGCCGAAGGCTCGGTATTGATTGAGTGCGGCGATACCAAAGTGATTTGCACGGCAAGTGTGGAAGAGCGCGTGCCACCACATAAAAAAGGCAGCGGCGAAGGGTGGGTAACGGCAGAGTACGGTATGTTGCCGCGCGCCACGGGTGAACGCATGAGCCGTGAGGCAGCCAAGGGAAAACAATCTGGGCGTACACAAGAAATTCAGCGCCTTATTGGACGCAGTTTGCGTGCGGTGGTAGATCTGAAAAAGTTGGGTGAACGCACCATTCAAATTGACTGTGATGTTATTCAGGCCGATGGCGGTACGCGTACCGCTAGCATTACCGGCGCATTTGTTGCCTTGCACGATGCCGTGTCGGGATTGATGAGCAAAGGTCTCATCAAAGAAACGCCACTTAAAGATTTTATTGCCGCCATTTCGGTGGGCATCTATCAAGGCAATCCCGTGCTGGATTTAGATTACATCGAAGACTCCGCCTGCGATACCGATATGAATGTTGTGATGTTGGGCAGTGGCCACTTTGTTGAAGTGCAAGGCACGGCGGAAGGTAACGCGTTCTCGCGCGATGAAATGAATGCGCTACTCGGTTTAGCGCAAGATGGCATTGCCGATTTAATCAAGATGCAGCGTGCGGTGTTGGCCAACTAAAACACTTTGTGCGCAGATTGTTTGCATAAATCTGTGTGAATCTGCGGTTACGTTTTTGCTTTTTTAAGGATGTGCCTCAATGAAAAAACTCGTCATCGCGTCCAACAATGCTGGCAAGCTCGCCGAATTCCAAACGCTACTTGCGCCACTCGGCATCGAGGTGGTGACCCAAGCTGAACTCGGCATCAAAGAAGCGGAAGAGCCGCATATTACTTTTGTTGAGAACGCCTTGGCGAAGGCGCGTCACGCCAGTCGCGAAAGCGGCCTACCTGCACTCGCGGATGATTCTGGCATTTGCGTGGATGCGCTCAAGGGTTTGCCTGGAGTGATTTCTGCGCGCTTCTCTGGCTTGCCGCGTTCCGATGAGCGGAATAACCAAGCCCTGTTGCAAGCCATGCAAACCCATGACAAGCGTGCTGCCCACTACTACTGTGTGTTGGTGTTTGTGCGCTGGGCGGGGGATGCGCAGCCCATTATTGCGGAAGGTGAGTGGCATGGTGAGATCGCGCGCGAAGCGCGTGGTGTGGGCGGCTTTGGTTACGACCCGTATTTTTGGCTGCCCGAATTGGGCAAGATGAGCGCCGAATTACCGCATGATGAAAAACATGCCATCAGCCATCGCGGCAAGGCGATGAAAGTGCTGTTGGAGAAACTAAAATCTAGCGGCATCGAATGATCGCTCACCCGCTGCAAGCCTTGGGGCTACGCTCACGAGGCATCGCCTTTCAAGCCTTACCCCCGCTATCTCTTTACATCCACATTCCTTGGTGCGTCAAAAAATGTCCATACTGCGATTTCAATTCGCATGAGGCGCGCGCTCCCATGCAGGGTGGGGCGGGAATTTCGGCTGAACTCGAAAAGCAATATGTCGCCGCATTAGTGCGCGACTTGGAAATGGCGCTACCGCAAATTTGGGGGCGCAAGGTCTATACGATTTTTTTTGGCGGTGGTACGCCCAGCTTGTTGAGCGGGGCGGCCATTCAAGAAATTTTGCGCAACGTGCGCATGCTGTTGCCATTGGATATGAATGCCGAAATTACACTGGAGGCAAATCCAGGCACGGTAGAGGCCGATAAATTTGCGGCCTTCCGCGATGCGGGAGTGAACCGCTTGTCGATGGGCATTCAAAGTTTTAACGACAACCATTTGCAAGCGTTGGGGCGCATTCACTCGGCAGATGAAGCCAAGCGTGCTATCGACATTGCGCAACAGCATTTCGACAATATCAATCTGGATTTGATGTATGCCTTGCCCAGTCAAACATTAGGCGAAGCGCTGTTAGATGTGCAGACTGCGTTGCACTATCAGCCGCAACATTTGTCGTGCTATCACCTGACTTTAGAGCCGAACACGCAGTTCCATCACCATCCCCCCGTATTGCCGGATGATGATGCGAGTGCCGAAATGCAAGAACAAATCGAAGCATTATTGGCCGCACAGGGCTATGAGCATTACGAAACTTCAGCCTTCGCCCAGCCTAAACGCCGTGCTAAACACAACCTCAATTACTGGCAATTCGGTGATTATCTAGGGATAGGTGCGGGGGCGCACAGCAAGTTGAGTTTTCCTGACAAAGTGTTGCGTCAAGCGCGCTACAAACAACCGCAAGCGTATATGCAGCAGGTGGCATTAGGCGCGCCGCTGCAAACCGAAAATGCAGTGCCCGTAGATGCGTTGCCATTTGAATTTATGATGAATGCGCTTCGCTTGAACGAAGGCTTTGACAGTGCGTTATTTAATGAGCGCACTAGCGTGTCCCTACTCGCGATTCAAGAAGATTTGCGTGAAGCAGAGAGGCGCGGTTTGTTGTGGCGCGATCATCAGCGCATTGCCCCGACTCTTTTGGGACAGCGATTTTTGAATGACCTGCTAGGCGTTTTCTTGACGGCGGAAGACTAAATCCCATACGCCATGACCCAAATTAAGTCCGCGCTTTTCAAATTTAGTCAGTGGGCGATAGGTGGGGCGGGGCGCGTAATCTTGAGCGGTGTTGATTAGCAGCGGTTCTGCACAAAACACGCGCAGCACTTGCTCGGCGTAATCTTGCCAATCCGTGGCGACATGAATGTACCCGCCCGGTTTTATTTTTTGCACCAGCTGCGCAATGAACGGCGACTGAATTAAGCGGCGTTTGTTGTGACGCGCTTTATGCCAAGGGTCGGGAAAGAAAATATGCACGCCATCCAGACTGGCATCGGCAATCATGTCGCGCAGCACTTCCACGGCATCGTGCTGCATGATGCGAATGTTGCGGATACCTTGCTCTTCAATCACTTTCAGCAAGTTGCCCACACCTGGCGTATGCACTTCTAAACAAAGGTAATCATTGTCGGGGCGGGCGCGGGCGATGGTCGCCGTGCTATCGCCCATGCCAAAACCAATCTCTAAAATCTTCGGCGCGCTGCGGCTAAATACCACATCAAGGTCGAGCGGCTGCGCCGAATACGCAATCCCATAGCGTGGCAACAAGGTGTCGATGGCGCGTTGCTGTGCCACGGATACGCGGCCTTGGCGCAGCACGAAGCTGCGTATATGCCGCTTGCTTAAGTCTTCTGATTCGTTCATTTAAGTACGTGCCGAAGAGATGATGCCCGTGGTGGGTGAGCTAGGGCTGGCGCTGTACAACTTCTTTGGCATACGTCCTGCCAGATAGGCTTCACGTCCGGCCTCTACGCCTTTCTTCATCGCACTCGCCATCAACACAGGATTTTGCGCACCTGCGATAGCCGTATTCATCAACACACCCGCGCAACCCAGCTCCATTGCGATGGCGGCATCCGAGGCAGTGCCCACGCCAGCATCTACGATGACGGGGACGCTCACTCTGTTCATGATGAGTTGCAGATTCCAAGGATTGAGAATGCCCATGCCAGAGCCGATGAGTGAAGCCAGCGGCATGATGGCGACGCAGCCAATATCTTCTAGTTGTTTGGCGATGATAGGGTCGTCCGAGGTGTACACCATTACTTGAAAGCCTTCTGCAACCAGTATTTTGGCGGCGGCGATGGTTTCGGTGACATTGGGGTACAAAGATTGTGGGTCGCCTAGCACTTCTAATTTAACCAATGAATGGCCATCCAGCAGCTCACGCGCCAAGCGTAAGGTGCGCACCGCATCGTCGGCGCTGTAACAACCTGCCGTGTTGGGTAGATAGGTGAACTTCGAGGGGGGTACGGCGTCGAGCAGATTAGGCTCGTTCGCATTCTGTCCGAGATTGGTGCGACGAATGGCGACGGTGACGATCTGCGCGCCGCTGGCATCCAATGCAGCGCGCGTTTCGGTGAAGTCTTTATATTTGCCTGTACCGACTAATAAGCGAGAAGCGTAGCTTTTGCCAGCGATGATAAGTTTGTCCGTCATAGTTATTTTCCTGATATTGATTAGCCGCCGCCCACCGCGACAACCACTTCGAGTTTGTCACCCTCTGCCAAGGTTTGGGATGCGAACGTACTACGCGGCACAATCTCGCCGTTACGTTCCAGCGCGATGCGCTTTCCTGTCAAGCCCATCTCCTCGATGAATGAAATGACCGTGATGTTTGTTTGAAATTGGCGAGATATGCCATTGATGGTGATGGTAATCACTTTGCTCAATTGGTCCGTGTTAAAATGCGCGCCGCATTCTACTACATGCGGGTGTAGCTCAATGGTAGAGCTCTTGCTTCCCAAGCGTGCGACACGAAGTCGCTAAAGGTCTTAAGAGCCTTCTCGTCACGAAATAGAGCGAGAGAAATCCGGAAAGCAGTGTACACAAAACATCGTGGAAGCTGCATTGTGGCGCAAGCTGCAAAGGTACTAAGAGCCTTTTCGTCTCCTAAAGAGCGAAGAAAATCCGGAAAGTAGCGTACGCAGAATACCGTGGAAACTACAAAAGCGGCGTAAGCTGCATAAGTAATTGTTTTGACACTCCAAGATGGTATTTGGAATGGACAAAACCGAGGGTTCAGCCCCTCGTAGTCTAGGAGCAGTGCGCCACTGGTAACGGTGGGGTGCTAAGCGCTCTGACAATGTAGCCACCTTATGGGGTATATCAAACCCTGTGAAGGGTTTGGTGTGATTTCGGGAGTTGCACCCGAATGAGGCACTAGGCTGAGTTGGATGGTTAATGTAATGTGAACTGCTGATAAACGTCGTGAAGCATTTAGAGCCAAAGGCAACTTGTAGTATCGGGCTCTGGTCAAAATGGCACGTGATTGGTTATTTGCTTGCTTGGTGCAAATACGCTGACTAACAATCACCGGCGGATAGGCGGAACCTTCCCAGCTCTTGTTACTTGTGTGGAACGTGGTAAGCCCAATACGGTGTCCGGCCAGTCTGGCGGACAAAGATGATCGCAAGGTCATTCGATACTGTAGTGGGTAGAGGAAAGTGGAAAAAGCGAATGCCGTGCTGTAATGGTGCGGATAAGGGTAAATTCCCTAACGCGAAAGCGTGCAGACTTCCACTAGGTGACCTGTCGCGAGACTGGTTTGTAAAATCGTACCCAATGGGGATAGATGTTTATCCCCTTAGGGGGTATGCGTCTATTCCTTTCGGGATTATGCGGGTGTAGTTCAATGGTAGAACGGCAGCTTCCCAAGCTGCATACGAGGGTTCGATCCCCTTCACCCGCTCCAATATCGGAGGTTGATATGGACGCTTTGTTTCAAAAAAGCGATGTTGCTTCCGCAGGATGGCAAGGTTGGCACCAGATTCAATGGTCCGACGCACACCAATCTGTTGCGAGGCTACAGACGCGAATCGCGAAAGCGGCAAACAAAAGTGAGTGGCGGAAAGTGCGCTCGCTTCAACGACTCTTAACTCGCTCCATCAGTGCGCAAGCATTGGCGGTCAAACGAGTGACAGAAAATCGTGGTCAAAAAACTCCAGGGGTTGATGGTAAAACTTGGAGCACTCCAGAAGAAAAGTGGGGAGCAGTCATGGGTCTCGGCAGCAAGAGATACAGACCGTTACCGCTGCGACGTATCTATATTCCCAAAGCAAATGGTGAAAAACGCCCACTGGGCATTCCAACCATGCGCGACCGGGCAATGCAGGCGTTGCACTTACTTGCATTAGATCCCGTTTCAGAGACAACAGGAGATTCGCACTCCTACGGCTTTCGTCGTGAGAGATCAACTGCTGATGCCATCGCGCAAGTGCGAAATGCACTGAGCAACAAGGCTGCACCACAGTGGATTTTGGAGGGCGACATCAAAGGGTGTTTCGATAATATCAGTCACGACTGGTTGGTGACCAATGTCTGCATGGACAAGGTCACCCTAAAGAAATGGCTGAAAGCGGGATTCTTTGAAAATGGTAAATTGTTCCCGACGGATGCAGGGACGCCGCAAGGAGGCATCATATCCCCGGTTCTGGCGAACATGGCACTTGATGGATTACAGCGGGAGCTTGAAGGACTGTTTCGTACAGTTCGAGAGGCACGTGAAGCGAAAGTCCATTTGGTGCGATACGCAGATGACTTTGTGATAACTGGCAGCTCGAAAGAGTTGCTGGAAGTGCGGGTCAAACCTCTGGTGGTTCAGTTTCTGGCCGCAAGAGGCTTGGTACTCTCGGAGAGGAAAACCAAAATCACTCACGTGACGGAAGGGTTCGACTTTCTGGGATGGAATGTGCGGCGCTTTAAGCGGATGCTGCTTACGCAGCCTTCGAAGAAAAACGTTCGGGCATTCATGATCAAGCTGCGCGAAACGTTGAGAACAATGCGAACAGCCAAGCAGGACGACGTGATATATAAACTTAGTCCGATCATTGGGGGCTGGGCAAATTATCACCGAAGTCAAATGGCCTCGCGCACCTTTGCGAAATGCGATCACTTGATCTGGCAAATGTTGTGGCGTTGGGCAATGCGCCGCCACCCTAACAAGGGCAAGCGGTGGATCAAACAGCGTTATTTCAAGCGCTTCAAGGGGCGTGACTGGCGCTTTGCCGAGAAGGATAAAATTTTGCCAGTGCTGGGTGAATTTCGGAAACGGATTCACATCAAGGTACAGGCGGAAGCAAATCCTTACGATCCAGCGTTCGACGAATATTTCACCAAGCGGCTTGCCCGCAAGATGGATATGGCGCTCGAAGGACGCAGAAAATTACGATGGCTGTGGTGGTGGCAGGATGGACTTTGTCCAATCTGTGTTCAAAAGATTACGCGAGATACGGGGTGGCATTTGCACCACCGTGTCAAGCGATCTCAAGGAGGTTCGAATGCGACAAGCAACTTGGTGTTGTTGCATCCGAATTGCCATCATCAGTTACATGTAAATGAGTAATGATCCCGCTGGCCTCATTTTTAATGAGTGGGGCTTATGGGTTGCTTGAGCCGTATGCAGGGAAACTTGCACGTACGGTTCTTAGGGGAGGGGGTGGCCGCGAGGTTTCCCCCTTACCCTCCAAGTGACGAGGGTTCGATCCCCTTCACCCGCTCCATCTCGTTAATTTTTCCTTCAGTTTAATGTCCTTCAAAAGAAGCTGACTTTGAATTTTTCTAAATTGGGGATTAAAAACTTCAAAGATTTCAAAGCCTGTCCAGTGACAGCCCGACCTTTTTAGTGCGGTACTCCCACAATGGAACTGATTTAGACTTTACTTGTCGGCGCGGCACTGCGACAATTTGCCGCGTTTTAGCTTTTGTAAGTCTGTGGTAATTAAGTTTGTAACAAGAAGTAAAGGGTGTATCGCAAACAGTTGCAAAACGTGGGCGATGCGCAAATTTTAACTTGCTCTGGGGAGGAGATTACTGTGGCAGCTATCCAAGCGACACCAGTAAAGTACGATATGGAGGTTGTGCGTTGGTTCACCATCGCCGCCGCCATTTATGCAGTTGTGGGCACGCTCATCGGTGTGTATGTGGCATCCGAATTGGCATGGCCGTTCTTAAACTTTGACATCGAGTACATCACTTTTGGACGCTTGCGTCCGTTGCATACTAACGCGGTGATTTTTGCGTTTGGTGGTTGTGTATTGATGGCGACTGGCTTTTACATCGTGCAGCGCACGGGTTCCACCAAGTTGTGGAGCAATAAGCTGGCATGGGCAACCTTCATCGGTTGGAATCTGATTATCGTTTCCGCTGTGGTCACACTGCCTTTGGGGATGACTTCGGGTAAGGAATACGCTGAATTGGAATGGCCGATTGATATCGCAATCGCAGTTGTGTGGCTGATGTACGGTTTCAACTACATCATGACCATCGGCATCCGCAAGACTTCGCATATCTATGTGTCGAACTGGTTCACCATGGGAATGATTGTGATGATCACGTATCTGCACGTTGTGAATAGTTTGGCGATCCCAGTCAGCATGACTAATTCCTTCTCCATCTATTCGGGTGTGCAAGATGCCATGGTTCAGTGGTGGTGGGGGCACAATGCGGTAGGTTTCTACCTAACCGGCGGCTTCTTGGGGATTATGTACTACTTCGTTCCTAAACAAGCACAACGTCCTGTGTTCTCGTATCGTTTGTCTGTGTTGCACTTCTGGGCGCTGTCCTTCGGTTACGTTTGGTTGGGCGCTCACCACTTGCAATACACGGCTTTGCCTGACTGGACTGGCTCCCTCGGTGCCGCAGTTTCTCTGGCAATGATCATCCCATCTTGGGGCGGTGCGATGAACGGTATGATGACTTTGTCCGGTGCATGGGACAAATTGCGTACCGACTACGTTTTGCGCTTCTTGGTCGTGGCTTTGGCGTTCTACGCGATGTCCACCTTCGAAGGTCCAGTGATGTCTATCAAGACTGTGAATGCACTGTCTCACTACACTGACTGGACGGTGGGTCATGTTCACTCAGGTGCATTGGGCTGGATGGCAATGGTTTCCTTTGGTGCGATGTACCACATGGTTAAAAAGCTATGGGGCGTAGAGAAGATGTATTCAGACGGTTTGGTGAACGTCCATTTCTGGTTGGCGACTATCGGTACTGTGGTCTATGTGGTTGCAATGTGGGTCTCTGGCATTATGCAGGGCTTGATGTGGCGCGACTATGACGAGTACGGCACCCTGACCTATACCTTCGTTGAGTCGGTTTCCGCAATGCATCCCTACTACGCGATGCGTGCAATCGGCGGACTGATTTTCAACATCGGTACTTGGATCGCTCTCTACAACATCGTGATGACTGTGCGCACGGCAAGTGCGGCGCGCAGTGCAAGCGGTGTTCCAGCTAACGCATAAGGAGTGAAAAATGTCTGATCACGACACACTGTATTCAACCAAACTTCAGGATAAGATTGAACGTAGTACGCTCCTGTTGTTTGTGTTCACCGCCTTCGCCGTAGCGATTGGCGGTATTGTGGAAATCGTTCCATTGTTCTATCTGCCAAACACGGCGATGTGCCAAAACGACCCCACTTGTAACAATACGCAGCACAAAGATGCCAATGGCAATGTAATTCCGATGGATAAGATCATCTGGAATCCAGCAACTTCAGAGCATAAAACACTGAATGACTGGGCTCCTGGTGATGGCGTGCGTCCTTACAAAGCTTTGGAAACGGCTGGTCGTAACGTGTTCATCCGTGAAGGTTGCTATTTGTGCCACTCACAGATGATTCGTCCTTTCCGTGATGAGAAAGATCGTTATGGACACTACTCCATCGCTGAAGAGTCCATGTACGACCACACTTATCAATGGGGTTCCAAGCGTACCGGTCCTGACTTGGCTCGCGTCGGTGGTAAGTATTCGGATGAATGGCATCGCCGCCATTTGAAACATCCACGTGATGTCGTTCCAGAGTCTGTCATGCCCAACTACTTCTGGTTGGAAAGTAAACCCGTCAATGTGGAAGAAACAGTGCAGACCCTCAAAGTCATGACTATCATGCCGTTCAACCCAGTACCCAGGACCATCTACACGGATGAATACATCGCGGGTGCGGCGGCTGAGCTGGAAGGTAAGACTGACTTGGACGCGTTGATCACGTACCTACAAGGTCTGGGTAATCACGTTAAGTTTGAAGAAGGCGTCAATTACCGTGATTAAACTGTTGGAATACTTTGGCATGGATGTGCAAGCTATGACGACGAACGACTGGCTGGGTGTGTTTTTCCTGTTAGTCGCTGCATTCGGCATGGTGGCCGCTTATGTTATGGTGTTCCGGCCGTCCAACAAGGAACGCTTCGAATCCCAGGCCGCGATGGCGCTGGAGGACGAAGACCCTATCAAATTGGGAGAAAAAAGATGAGTGATAAACATAGTGCAGGTGACGTGCCTACAACAGGGCACGTTTGGGATGATGATTTGGGAGATTACATCAATCAACCGCCAAAGTGGTGGATGCTGGGTCTGACAGTCAGCGCGATTTGGGTTGTTGTATATTGGATTTTCTATCCTTCTATTCCTGTTTCAAACGCTAACGGCTACTTCAAAGGCTTGGGCGGTTGGACAGCGATTAAGGAAATGGAAGCTGACAAGAGCGTGGTGGACGAAGTGCGCGGCAAGTACGAAGCCAAGCTCAAGGACATGACGCCCGCCGCAATTTTGGCTGACAGCGAATTGACAGAATACGTTACACGTTCTGGCAAAGTGTTGTTTGGTGACAACTGCGCAGCTTGCCATGGTCAAAATGGGGTGGGTACGCACGACAAACAAGGTCTGTTCGCCCCCATCTTGAATGACGATGACTGGTTGTACGGCGGTAAGATTGACGACATCCACACCACAATCACTGGCGGTCGCCAAGGTATGATGATCGCGCACAAGGACATGTTGTCGGAAGCTGAAGTTGATACACTGGCTAACGCTGTTGCCGCAGGTAAGCCAACTTCAACTCCATTGTTCACGGAGAAGGGTTGCGTTGCTTGCCACGGAGCTGATGGTAAAGGTATGCAAGCCATGGGTTCTGCTAATCTGACCGACGGCGTATGGCGTTTCGAGAGTTCTGTTGAAGGAATTAAGAAAACCATTAAGTACGGGGTCAATGCAGGTATTCCTGAAACTCGCGTAGCTGTGATGCCACAGTTCCAAGGTGGTAAGCTGTCTGATGCTGAAATCAAGAAGTTGGCTGTGTATGTGTACAAGTTTGGTGGCGGTCAAGCTGACGCTCCAGCAGCGGTTGAAGCAGCACCTGCGCCAGCAGTTGCCAATTGATTTTGAGTCATCCTGTGCGGGAGCAATCCCGCACGCTTAATCATAGGGAGTGATTGAAATGAATAATGATATGGTTTTTTGGGGCGTGATTATTGCACTGGGGGGGTCGTTTCTTGTTCCAGCGTGGTTGTTTTACAAAGCTTATTCAAACGCAGTTAAAGACGCAAAAGAGAAAGAGAAGCAGTAATTATTGCTTCCAGCATAAAAGGAGGAGAGTTCGCTCTCCTCCTTTTTCATTCTGTGCAAAATATCACTGAAGCGGTTCTGATACAGGCGGTAGAATCGCTCCAATGTTGTTTTGAAGTCCAGCGAACACTGGATGATTTCCTTCCCTATAGGAGTGCGAGCGTGAACCAAGGAATTGAGAAAAAAGAAGCGGGTGAAGTCACCACCATTTACAACGAATTCGAAGTGTGGACCGTCAATACAGGCGGGAAAACCATCCATGCTAAACGCATGTCAGGATTCTTCCGTACCTTCAAAGACCGCGCACAGCTGGCCTTGTGGCTACCTTTCTTCCTTTTTCCTTACGTGCGCTGGAATGATAAGCAAGCCATCTTGTTTGATATTGACCATCGTCAATTTCATTTCTTCAATTTGACCGTATTGCCGCAAGACATCTGGATGTTGTCGCTGATTTTATTGGTGGCAGCGATGACACTGTTTGCCGTGACATCCGTTGCCTCTCGTGTGTGGTGTGGCTATTTCTGTTTTCAGACGGCGTGGACAGATTGGTTCACTTGGCTGGAAGATAAAATTGAAGGTAACCCCACGGCGCGGCGAAAATTAGATGATGCCCCTTGGGGTGCTGATAAACTCAAGAAAAAAAGCTTAAAGCACTTCTCTTGGGCGGCGATTGCGCTGTTGACGGGAATCAGCTTTTCAATCTGGTTCGTTGATGCATTCGAGTATTGGAATAACCTCATTCATTTCGAGTTGCCCATGGTGGGCTGGGTGGTGCTAATCATGTTCTTTTTTGGCACTTATATTTTGGCTGGATTTTTGCGAGAGCAAACGTGTTTCTGGCTGTGTCCTTATGCGCGCATCCAGGCGGTGATGAACGATTCACAGACCATTCTGCCAACATATGACTACACCCGTGGCGAACCGCGTGGAAAAATCCGCCGTGGTGCTGAAGTGGTTGCCCCGCAAGGCGATTGCATTGATTGTTTCCAATGTGTGCAAGTTTGCCCTACGGGGGTGGATATTCGTAATGGACAGCAGTTGGGATGTATTACCTGCGGTTTGTGTATAGATGCTTGTGATTCCATCATGGAAAAAATCGGCAAACCTCATGGTTTGATTCGCTATGCGTCATTAGATGAGTTATCTGGACAACCAGCCAAGAAGTTGTATCAACATCCACGCACCCTGCTGTATATCGGAATCATCGTCTTGGCATTGAGCGGAATCGTGTGGGGATTGACACACATGGGTGCGATGACATTGAAGGTGATGCATGAACGGCAGCCGCTCTACGTAAGCATGAGTGATGGCACCATTCAAAACAAATATGACTTCAAACTTTTGAACAAGACGGACAAGGATTTTCAAGTCAAAGTGTCTGCTGAAGGCGGTGTCAAAGAGCAGATCATTATAGGTGCAGAAAACAATCCCGTGATTCATCATGGACATGGCACCTCATTCACCGTTTTTGTCAAAGCACCCGGCAAGAATGCCAACAATGATGTGACCCCGATCCAGTTCCGTGTTGAAAGTTTAGAAGACCCGATGGTGTTCGCTGAATACACTAGCCAGTTCTACGCACCTAAAAAATAAGGTTAGGTAAGATGATTTCTCAAAAACAAAAATCTGGATTCCGAAACCCGTGGGTATTGAGCTTGGTAGGATTGATTCTGATGGTGCTGGCGGTCAACGCCACATTCATCTGGTTTGCGACTCACAATAAGTCAATGCTCGTGGATCGAGAATATAAGACTAAAGATCGTAAAACCAATACCGAGATGCTGAGTGAGCTAGGAGAGCAACAAGCGCTCGCTTGGCAAACCACGATTAACAAACCGAAGACGATTGTGTTGAATCAACCGACCCTCTACGAAATCAGTGTGGTGGACAAGCAAGGCAAGCCGGTCAGCGGGTTGATGGAGGTCGAAGTTTATCGTGCCGCCGATGCCAGCAAAGACTTCATGACACCCTTCAAAGAAGTCGCGACTGGGAATTATCAAGGCTATGTCACGTTTCCATTGAAGGGATATTGGGAATTGCACATTCATCTCAAACGCGGCAACGACGAATTTACCGTGGATACGGATCGCTTCAAGGTCGAAGAGCGCGCCTAATTGGTGGCTGGGTAAATGACGCAAGCCCCTTCAACAGCGTTGCATGATTGTTTTCACTGTGGATTACCCATCCCAGCCGACGCACATTTTCAATTAATGCTGGCGCAACAGGTACGTTCATTCTGTTGCTTCGGTTGCCAATCGGTATGTGGGGCTATCTACGAATCAGGGCTACAAGGCTACTATCAACGCACCCCAGAAGGGGGGCTGCTGGCACCGCCTCCTCTCCCCCCCAAAGATATTGAAATTTACGACTTCGATGAAGTGCAACAGGAGTTCACGACTTGTTCGGGTGATGTCCGTGATATTCATTTATTGGTCGAAGGCATTCATTGTGCAGCGTGTGTGTGGCTTATCGAGCGCGGTATGAATCGATCAGCAGGGGTGCAATTGGCAGAAGTAAATCTGGCGGGTAAGCGGCTGCACCTGCGTTGGGACAACCGTCAAAGCAAGTTATCAGATTTGATTCATGCGCTGTCTAGAATTGGCTATTCGGCAGTGCCCTACGATCCTGAAACCGCCGAGGGCTCAATTCAAAAAACTAATCGCGCCATGCTGTTCCGCTTGTTCTTTGCAGGTTTTGCAGCGATGAACATGATGTGGATTGCCATCGCCTTATATAGTGGCGCAAACCAAGACGAGTTTCGCAGCTTCTTCCATTGGGTGGCCTTGGTGTTGGCAACGCCCACGTTGTTTTATTCTGGCTATCCTTTTTATCGTGGCGCCTTGGGTGGTTTGCGTGCGGGACACCTTACCATGGACTTGCCCATTGCGTTGGGCTTGAGCGTCACGTACGCCTATTCGGTATATGTCACGCTCACCAATAATCAGCATGGCGAAGTATTTTTCGATACCGTCACCAACCTCACTTTTGTGATTCTGATCGGACGTTATTTGGAAGGCATGTTCCGTCACCAAGCGGTGTCGGCTACCAAGCGACTGATGGAATTGCAGCCGCGTGTCGCACTGGTGATGCGTGAGGGCATTGAGCATATGACCCCCATTCGTGGCGTGATGTTGGGCGATCACGTACTGATTAAGCCAGGCTATACCGTGCCTGTCGATGGCGTGGTGATAGAAGGCCACAGTGCTGTGGATGAATCTATGTTGAGTGGAGAATCGTTGCCCGTGAGCAAACGTGTTGGCGCAATGGTTTCTGCAGGTACGGTGAATACTAGCGGTGCTTTATTGGTGGAAGTGCGTACCCAACTTAAAGACACTACGCTATCTAAAATTATTCAATTAGTGGAAGAAGCGCAATCTTCAAAAGCGCCGATTCAACGCTTGGCCGACACCATCGTGCCGTGGTTTGTGTTGGTCACGATGGTGTGTGCGGCAACCACCTTTTTCATTTGGAATAGTCAGGATTTTGAGATGGCGCTGATGGCGGCCACCTCGGTACTTATTATCACCTGTCCTTGTGCTTTGGGCATGGCGACACCGATGTCTATTGCCGTTGCATCGGGCTTGGGCGCTAAACACGGCATTTTGGTTAAGAACGGTTTGGTGTTGGAAACCTTGTCCAAGGTGACCCATTTTGTATTTGATAAAACGGGTACGCTGACCGAAGGCAAGATGAGCGTTGCGCAAATGAAGTGTGCGGCGGGACAGGATGACGAGGCCATTTTGGGCGTAGCGGCGGCAGTGGAGCGTTACAGCGAACATGGCGTCGCACACGCTATCACTGCGTATGCAGAAGAGCGGCAGCAATTTTTCCGCGATACGGTGGTGAGTGATTTTCACGCAACTGCGGGTTTGGGTGTAGCGGCCAATGTGGCAGGACGGCGCATTCTGTTGGGTAGCGCGGCTTGGCTTAAACAATGCGGCATTACACTCGATGCGCAACTTGATCTACACGCCCAAATGTTTGAAGCGGATGGCATGAGCTGTGTGTATATGGCACAAGGTGAGCAGCATGTGGCACTCATCGCATTAGCTGATCGCTTGCGCAGTGACGCGCAACAAATGGTGGACGAGATGCGGATTGCGGGCATCAAGATGACCTTGTTGAGTGGCGATCGTCGCCCAGTAGCTGAAGCCATTGCCAAGCAATTGGGCGGTATGGAAGTGATTGCCGAAGTATTGCCGCAAGACAAAGACCGCGTGATTCAGCAATTACAAAATGAAGGTGCAATCGTCGCAATGGTGGGCGATGGCGTCAATGATGCGCCTGCTTTAATTCGTGCTGACGTAGGCATTGCTTTGGGATCGGGTAATGATGTATCAGTCGAAAGTGCGGATATTGTGCTGATATACAACGAGCTGAATAAAGTATTGCAAGCCACCCAACTATCGCGTCGCACTTTACGCACCATCAAGCAAAATATCGGGTTGTCCTTCGTGTATAACGCCATCATGGTGCCGCTCGCGATGATGGCTCAAGTGACACCGCTGGCTGCTGCCATTACCATGCCCATTAGCTCGTTGGTGGTGATTGGTAACGCCGCGCGTATTCGTACCCTTTTTAAGAAGTGAGGTTCACATGGACGTAATCTACAGTTTAATTCCCGGCATGATGTTTTTTGGCATTCTTCTCGTCGTGTTGCTCATTTTTTCGGTCAAAAAAGGCCAGTACGAGGATATGGAAGGTAGTGGAAATCGCATCTTGATGGATGACGATGATGACATGATGCCGCACCCGACAACCGCGCCGGATGCGACCAAGAAAACTATTGGGGAATAATCTCGCCGTTGGCGATTAAGGGCTTTACGAGCGCCTCAAAAGCCTGCGGAGCGACATACTGCAACACAGGTTTTTCACTGCCCCCTAAAGTTAAATCTAGCCCATTATTCGGATACAGCCAATGAATTGCACCCGACTTGGTTTCTTTAATCACTTGCGTAGGCTTGCCAAAACGTTTCAGAAATAACGCTTCTTCAACCTTGACCCCCGGCATGTAAGTTAGCCCACTGATAGGTGAACTGCGCAAGCGCGCCACATCGTCTGGCGTTAAGGTAATTTTCTTACCACTGCCTGTTGCCGCCATGCGCAATCCGCGGTCATACATGGTGTGCATTTCAGCTTCGGGTATCGACACGGTTAAGGCGACGCGCGAACGCAGTCCTGCCAAATTGATTTGCTCAAAAAACACTTCCGCAACCAATACGCCCGTCGGTGACTTAAATAAACTCGGTTCAGCTTGTTCCTTGAAGCGCAGTTCAGCATCAGCGGGGGTTGAAGTGCCCAGAGTTAAGCCGAATACGCGTACTGAATCAGGCGTTGGATGTTCGATGTGCCAAGGCAAATCGGTTTTGTCAGGACGGTCGCCGGGGATAAAAAATGCCCCCAGAATAATGACGACAGAAAAGATGCCGACACCCCAATAAATTTTGTTTTCGTTAGTCATGTGTACTCGTGCCGTAAAAATTAAGAGACGGTTTCAGTGGCGGGTGTGGAACCACGTGGAAATTTGTGATGGCGGGCTTGGTACATCGAATCATTACCCAGCACGATGAGCACCAACAGCGACACCATGAACGGCAACAAGCCTACGCCGCCCAGCAGTGCAATGGTGGCAATTTTTGACCAACCCATGATTTTCGATAGCCAAAAGCCGCCGCCAATGATGGTGCAGGTGATGGTTAACAGCCCCATGAAATGGGTGTTGCGCTTATTGGCGATTACCCAATGTGCTTTAACGAAATCGGTATCGCTGCCACGAGCAACTTGTTTAGCTTTGAATAAGATGTAGCCCGTAATGATGAAAGAAGTTAGCGGCACAATCAGTACCATCAATGGAAAGGTGCTGAATACGCCAAAGGTGGAAGCAAAAACAAGAATGTGGTTGAACACCAGATTGATGAGGAAAATTTCATGCGGCCATTTGGCGCGCGTCATCTCTTCTTTTGTGGCTTGGTAAGCTTGTGTCATCTCTTCTCCCCTGGATGTTTTGATTTCGGTGCGCAGGATACCTATTTCAGTCCAATAATGGAATGCGGCAGTTAGTCGCATCAAGACTTGCCCACTAATGTCCGCAGTCGCGGCAGGTCTATGAGTTCAACAGCGCGCGCTTTAACCACTAACAAGCCGTCTTCCTGAAAGTGCGAAAACGCACGACTCACTGTTTCTAGCTTCAAGCCTAAATAACTACCAATTTCTAGGCGCGACATGCGCAGCTTTAATTGTGTGGCTGACAGCCCATGTGCGGCATTGCGTTGCGACAAGTTGAGCAGGAAAGCGGCTAGACGCTCTTCCGCGCGCATCGAGCCTAACAACAACATAATGCCTTGGTCGCGCACAATTTCGCGGCTCATGATTTTGTGCAAATGGCGTTGCAGGCTGGGAATCTCGCGGCTCAACACTTCCAACTTGGCAAACGGCAGTTCGCACACTTCACTGTTTTCCATCGCCACCGCCTCGCAGGTATGCAAGTCGGTGCTAATCGCATCCAAGCCGATAATTTCGCCTGCCATTAAAAATCCCGTCACTTGTTCACGCCCATCTGCCTGTAACACACGGGTTTTGAACGAACCACTACGGATGGCGTGAAGCGATTTGAATTGGTCGCCGATGCGATACAAGTAATCCCCCGCAGCAAAGCGATGCTTGTGATTGCTTAACTCATCAAGGCGCGCCATCTCATTGCCAGACAAATCGACAGGCAGGCAAATCTCGCGCAGATTGCAGCTAGAGCAGGCGATTTTGAGCGAGGTATTGGCGGAGGAAGGCACCATCATTGCGATGAGGTTACTGTGCTTGGCACGTTAAAAAAGGGCGCGCATTTTGACATATATCAAGACCTGCTAACGACTTACTGGCATAGTGCGAGCTTGTTTGAAAGGGATAAACATGAATGCAGCAGAAAATCAATTAGTTGTCGACTTGGAATTAATTCGTAGGCTGGATAAAAATGGCCCGCGCTACACCTCATACCCCACAGCGGATCGCTTTGTCGAAGCATTTAATGCAGAGAGCTATAGCCAATGGATGGCAAAGCGTGAAATTGGCGGCGTAAGTCGTCCTTTATCGTTGTACATCCATATCCCATTCTGTAACACGCTGTGTTTTTACTGTGCGTGCAACAAAGTCATCACCAAAGACCGTAGCAAGTCTGCCGAATACGTGCGTTACCTCATCAAAGAAATGGCCATGCAAGCCAAACTATTGGGCGAACGTCAGGTGGTGGAACAGTTGCACTTTGGTGGCGGCACGCCCACCTTTATGAGCGATGATGAAATTCGCGAAGTGATGGGGGCGATTGGCAAGTATTTCAAACTCATTCCTGATGGTGAATACTCCATCGAAATTGACCCGCGCAAAGTCAGCGACGAAACCATCGCGCTGCTCGGCAAAACTGGCTTTAATCGCATCAGCGTGGGCGTTCAAGACTTCGACGATGACGTGCAAAAAGCGGTCAATCGTATTCAAAGCGAAGAAGAAACCATGCGCGTGATTAACGCCTCGCGTGCGAATGGTTTCAAGTCGGTCAGCATTGATTTGATTTATGGCTTACCTAAGCAAACGCTGGAAGGATTCGGCGTAACTTTGGATCGCGTGATTGCTACTAATCCAGATCGCCTCTCTATCTACAATTACGCGCACATGCCAACCTTGTTTAAGCCGCAGCGACGTATCAACGAGGATGATTTGCCCGCCGCACAGACCAAACTGGACATCTTGAGCATGGCAGTCAGCAAGCTGACTGGCGCAGGCTACGTGTATATCGGCATGGATCACTTTGCGAAACCGGAAGATGAATTGGCCGTAGCGCAGCGCCAAGGTCGCTTGCACCGCAATTTTCAAGGTTATTCCACCCATTCCGATTGCGACCTTGTGGCATTAGGGGTGAGCGCCATCGGCAAAGTGGGCCCCACCTACAGCCAAAATTATCGCGAACTCGAAGACTATTACGATGCGCTCGACCGTGACCAATTACCCATCATGCGGGGGATGGAGCTGAATGCAGACGACCTAGTGCGGCGCGCCATCATTCAAGCACTGATGTGTCATTTTGAGATTTCCAAAGAGTCTCTGAACATTTCTTATCTGTTGGATTTCGACAGTTACTTCGCTACCGAAATGAAAGAATTGGTCGAGTATGAGAAGGAAGGTTTGTTGAAATTGTCGCCGCAATGGATAAGCGTCACGCCCAAAGGTCGCATGCTCATCCGTAATATCTGTATGGTCTTCGACAAATACCTGCGCACTCGCACCGAACATGCGCGCTATTCCAAGGTAATATAGCGTCCATAAATTACGGCGCGAATCACGTGCCGTATAACGGAGGAGACCTCGTCATTTTCGAGGTGCGCATATGAAAAAAGTAGATGATTTTCGTTTGAAACTCGGCAAACACGAACTCGTTCCCATTATGATTGGTGGCATGGGCGTAGATATTTCTACCGCTGATCTAGCCTTGGAAGCTGCGCGCTTGGGTGGCGTTGGTCACATTTCTGATGCCATGCTGCCAACTGTCGCCGACCGTCGCTATGACACCGATTTCGTCAAAGACAAATTGTTGCAGTACAAAGCCAACATTGATAACTCCGACAAAACAAGCATCAAATTTAATTTAGATCAGATTGCCGAATCCACCCGTTTGCATGTCAGCAAAACGATGGAGCGCAAACGTGGTAGTGGCATGGTGTTCATCAACGTGATGGAAAAGCTCACTATGAATTCGCCACGCGACACCTTGCGTGTACGTTTGCATGGTGCGATGAGTGCGGGCATCGACGGCATAACCTTGGCAGCAGGGCTACATCTGGGATCGTTCGGATTGATGGAAGACCATCCGCGTTTTCGAGAGGTGAAATTAGGCATCATCGTGTCCTCTGTGCGCGCCTTGCAGTTGTTCCTGCGGAAGAACGTGAAGACCAATCGTCTTCCCGATTACGTCGTGGTGGAAGGCCCACTGGCAGGCGGGCATTTGGGCTTTGGTATGGACTGGGCGCAATTTGACCTGCGCACCATCGTCAACGAGATCCATGCCTACTTAAGCGCTGAAAAATTAGACATCCCTGTCATTCCTGCGGGCGGTATTTTTACGGGGAGCGATGCAACCAGTTTTCTGCAAGAGGGGGCAGGCGCAGTGCAAGTTGCGACACGTTTTACTGTATCCAAAGAATGCGGATTGCCAGCGGACGTTCAACAAGAATACTTCAGAGCGAGCGAAGACGATATTGTTGTCAACACCACCTCGCCCACCGGCTATCCGATGCGCATGTTGAAGAGCAGTCCTTCCATTGGTTCGGGCATTCGCCCCGGCTGTGAATCTTATGGTTATCTATTGGATGCAAACGGTCGTTGCGACTACATCGAGGCTTACAATCGAGAAGTGGCCGCACACCCAAACGATAAAAAAATTATCGTCATGGATAAAACCTGTCTATGCACCCACATGCGTAATTTCAAATGCTGGACATGCGGACACCTGACTTATCGCCTCAAAGACACCACTCGCAAAGGCGCGGATGGCAAGTATCTATCCTTAAGCGCAGAGCATATTTTCAAAGACTATCAATTCAGCACCGGCAACAAAATCGCACTGCCAGATTAAACGCGCTTGATTGGCCACGCTAATTTGCCTCATAAAAAAGCCCCGTCTGCTAAACAGGTGGGGCTTTTTTACACCTAAAGTAAAGTATGCAGGCTTGCCCATCGTAAGCAACTGCGCATTCACTCAAAAATTCACTGCATAAGGTTGACACTCGCGCCGCATCTGGCAAAATCCAAACCCTAAAATTTCAGTCAAGTTTCATCACCCCCTCACTTTAGGAGAACATCATGGCCGTACTCGTAGGTAAGCAAGCCCCCGATTTCAATGCGGTTGCCGTTATGGGCAACAACGAAATTAACGAAGCGTTTAACTTGAAAAAACACATCAGCAAAAAATATGCGGTGGTATTTTTCTACCCACTCGACTTCACTTTTGTGTGTCCTTCTGAATTGATTGCATTCGATCACCGCATAGAAGAATTTCAAAAGCGCAATGTGGAAGTGATCGGCGTGTCGATTGATTCGCAGTTCTCACACTTTGCGTGGAAGAACACCGCCATTAACAACGGCGGCATTGGTCAAGTGCGTTACCCACTGGTCGCCGACATCAAACACGAAATTTGCAAAGCCTATGATGTGGAAGCCGAAGGCGGCGTGGCCTATCGCGGCTCGTTCTTGATTGACCGCGCTGGCGTAGTGCGTCACCAAGTCGTGAACGACTTGCCGCTCGGTCGTAACATCGACGAAATGCTGCGCATGATTGATGCGCTGCAATTTACCGAAGAGCACGGTGAAGTCTGCCCTGCTGGTTGGAGCAAAGGCAAAGCAGGCATGAAAGACAGCACCGAAGGCGTCGCTAAATATCTGGCAGCACACGCGAAAGACCTGTAATTTAAGCGTGCTGTTGCAACAAAAAGGCTGCCGTATTCCGGCAGCCTTTTTGTTTGGGGCAACACTGCTAAAATCGCCGCTATTGTTTAGTCCGTGAGTCGTACGTCATGCTGATCTGGTTTGTCGTTCTCTATTTGTTGGTTTCCGTCGGCATCGGCATGTATGCCGCCACGCGCGTGCATAGCGCCAAAGATTTTGCGGTGGCGGGACGGCATTTGCCTTTACCTATCGTTACGGCGACGGTGTTCGCTACGTGGTTCGGTGCGGAGACAGTGCTAGGTATCTCGGCCACTTTTGTGAAGGAAGGTTTGGGTGGCGTGGTAGCGGATCCGTTTGGCGCAGCGCTGTGTTTAATTTTGGCGGGCGTTTTTTTTGCCAACAAGCTGTATCGTATGAATTTACTCACCATCGGTGATTTTTACCGTCTGCGTTACAACCGCGCGGTGGAATTGATTGCTGCGGTGTGCATTGTGGTGTCGTATTTGGGCTGGGTGTCGGCACAAATTATGGCGCTGGGTTTGGTATTTAATGTGGTGAGCGGCGGCGCGATTTCAAATGAAATGGGTATGCTGGTTGGCGCGCTGATTGTGCTCACCTACACCACCTTCGGCGGTATGTGGTCGGTGGCCTTGCTCGATTTTGTGCAGATGACGGTCATTATGGCTGGCATGTTATTTATTGCATGGTGGGTCAGTGGCATGACGGGCGGCGTGGTGGCAGTGGTAAGCCATGCCGAAGCCGCAGGCAAGCTCGATTTCTTTCCGCAAGGTGATTACACGCATTGGGTGCCGTTCATTGGCGCGTGGATGACAATGATGTTAGGGTCGATTCCGCAACAAGACGTGTTTCAACGCATTACCTCCGCCAAGAATCAAAAGACAGCGGTACGTGGCTCTGTGTTGGGCGGCTCTTTGTATTTTGTGTTCGCCTTTGTACCGATGTTCTTGGCCTATTCGGCGACGCTGGTGGATGCCAAAGTGTTTGGTGATTTGTTGCAGCAAGATTCACAATTGATATTGCCCACGCTGATTCTTGAACACACACCAGTGTTTGCGCAGGTCATCTTTTTTGGCGCATTGCTATCGGCGATTATGAGTTGCTCCTCCGCCACCTTGCTCGCTCCTTCGGTGGCGTTCACTGAAAACATCCTCAAGCACTTCATCCTTAAAAATATGAGCGACAAGCAGTTTTTGCGTGCCATGCGCATCACTTTATGGGTGTTTGGCGCAGTGGTGTTGGGTGTGGCACTCAACGCGCATTTAAGCATTTTCAAAATGGTGGAGAGCGCTTACAAAATCACCTTGGTCGCAGCCTTTGTACCGCTGGCATTTGGGCTGTATTGGCCGCGCGCCAACTCGCAGGGTGCGCTTTCGGCGATGGTGTTGGGTTTGACGACGTGGATGCTGTGTGAAGTGTTTGAACCTTCTGCGATATGGCCGCCGCAGTTGTTAGGCTTGATGATGAGTTTTTTCGGCATGCTGGCAGGCTCGCTATTGCCAAACTGGATGGGGCAACACGTCGAACCCCATCGGCAGACCAACCATCACATCGTGACGCAAGCCAATGCAAAGTCCATTTAGCCTGACTGTCACGCGTCTGTCACAATTCTTTCATACCATCACAATATGACGACTCAACCCAGATGGAGAAAATGATGACAAGCGCCAACATTCTGCTGGTAGAAGATGAACCTGCGATTCAAGAATTGCTCGCATTCAATGTGGCGCAATGCGGCTACCGTGCCATTCAAGCCTTCGATGTGGCAAGTGCGCAGAGCGAAATCAATCGCGCCTTGCCCGATCTCATTCTGTTGGATTGGATGTTGCCGGGCGTGTCCGGTGTTGAGTTTGCGCAGCGCTTGCGTGCCGACGCGCGCACGCGCGACATCCCCATCATTATGCTCACCGCGCGCACCGATGAGCGCGACAAAATTCAAGGCCTTGAAGCAGGCGCCGATGATTACATCACCAAGCCTTTTTCGCCGCGTGAGTTGATGGCGCGTATTCGTGCGGTGTTGCGCCGTCGTGCGCCGCAGATGACCGATGATTTAGTGCGTGCCCAGGGCATCGAACTTTCGCCCACCACACATCGCGTGAGCGCGAAGGGGGCGAGCGTTGAGTTAGGCCCCACAGAATTTCGCCTGCTGCATTTTTTTATGACGCATGCAGAGCGAGTGTATAGCCGTACGCAATTGCTCGACCAAGTGTGGGGTGATCACGTGTTCGTTGAAGAACGCACTATTGACGTACATATCCGCCGCTTGCGTCAAGCGTTAGAGCCGTCGGCTACGGACAATTTAATTCAGACCGTGCGCGGCAGCGGCTATCGTTTTTCCAAAGAATAATTGAGCTGTCCAGCACGCATCCTTACTGTGCGTTAAGTCCCGCAGCACAGACATCCCACCGTATAATTCCGCCACCTCATTTTTAAGGCGGCGGCTGTGTTTGATTTTTGGCAACGCGCATTGATTTTTCCTATTGTGCTGCTTGTGCTTTCCCTCTTGTTATGGGGAATGGCAGGGGCATTTCCTGCATCGCTGTTGTTTGCGGGCGGCATTCTTTTGCTATTCATTTCACACCTACGCAATCTGGCAGATTTACAACGCTGGCTAGACGCACCCGACAGTAGCGTGCCTGACGGTACGGGCTTATGGGAAGACGCGTTTTCGCGTTTGAACAAAATGATGCGCAAACAAAGGAAGCAGCGCGAACAACATGCCGCTGCTTTACTGCAACTTGAACAAGCCACCGCTGCGCTGCCCGATGGGGTGGTGATCCTCGATGCTAACGACCGCATCGAATGGTGCAATCATTTGGCCGAGCAACACTTTGGCCTAGATGTGAAGCGCGATACAGGGCAGCAAATTACCTACCTCGCACGCCAACCCGAGTTTGTGCAATACCTCGCGATGCGAAACTTTGTTGAGCCTTTGGTGTTGCGTGATGCGCGCCAAGCTGGCTTGGTGTTGTCGATAAGCCTCATCACTTATGGCCAAGGTAAGCGTCTGCTGATTAGCAGCAACATCACCCAGCGTGAACGCATGGAAACCATGCGTCGTGATTTTGTCGCCAATGTATCGCACGAATTACGCACGCCACTCACAGTGGTGAATGGCTTCGTGGAAACCATGCACGACATGCCGCATCTCGAAAATGAAATGGCGCGCCGCGCGCTAAATCTGATGGGCGACCAAACCGTACGTATGGAAAGTTTGGTGGATGATTTGCTTGCCCTGTCGCGCCTAGAAAATGATCAGAACCCAGTGCGTGAAGAGAGCGTTGATGTGGCCGCCATGTTGGCTGACATTCAGCGTGAAGGTGAAGCCGTGAGTCAGGGAAAACATACCATTCACTTAAACATGGAAGGTGCGACTCATCTAAAAGGCAGTGCGGAAGAGTTGCGCAGCGCCTTCCTTAATTTGCTCACTAACGCGATTCGCTACACCCCGAACGGTGGCGATATTTGGATGTCGTGGACGAATGCAGATGGGCAGGCGCAGTTCGCAGTGAAAGACAGCGGCATTGGTATTGCCGCACACCATATCCCGCGTTTGACCGAACGTTTTTACCGTGTTGACCGCAGTCGTTCGCGCGAAACAGGCGGTACGGGATTGGGCTTGGCGATTGTGAAGCACATCGCCATGCGGCATCAGGCCACCTTGGATATTGCCAGCGAAGAAGATAAAGGCAGTACATTCATGCTGCAATTTCCCGCGACACGCAGCGTGGAGTAGTATTCTTCGACCAAATTGCCACGAGTGATGCCCCCTACTTTTTGATGCGACGGAGGGGGCATTAAAAAATTCACAACAATAAGGGTAAAAGATGATTGCTAAATTGCGCCATCTGTTGTGTCTCAATCAGCCAATTGCGGAACGCGAACAGCAGGAAGTGCAACGACGTCTGGACGCGCGCTGGAAGATGGCGCTGGAAAGCGCGGGCGACGCGATTTGGGATTGGGATATACAAGCAGATAGCGCGAGTTACTCCAAAGGCTATACAGAGATGTTGGGCTACGCCGAAGAGGAGTTGGGACATCAGCCGAGTAATGTAAAGAATCTGCTCCATCCAGATGATGTGGCGCAAGCGAGTGCTGATTTTCAGGCTTATGTGGCAGGCGGTTGTGTAGGTCCATACAGCACGGAGCAACGTTTTCTTTGCAAAGATGGGAGTTATAAGTGGTTGCTGTGTCGCGGTAGCGTCGTGGAACGTAGCGCAGATGGTAAAGCGTTACGTATGTTGGGCACGCATGTGGATTTATCCAAATACAAAAAAGTAGAAAGCAGTTTGTTGGATAGCGAGAAGCGTTTGAGCATGGCGCTTGACTCCGCCCAAATGGGGGTGTGGGAATACGACGTAGCGACACAGCACATGTATTGGTCGCGTGAGGTGTACCACTGGTTGGGGTTGGATTATTTTTCCCCCAGTCGAGACGCGATTAACGCCTTAATCCATCCTGAAGATTTAGCTCGCATTCGGGCGCTGAAGGAACAGGCTAGCCTAGATCATCTGCCCTTCCTCGTTGAATTTCGCTACGGCACACCTGACAAATATCGCTGGGCTGAAGAACGTGGCGAGGTGAAATTTGATGCACAGGGTAAGCCTGCGCGCGTCATTGGTACCGTACAAGACATTACCGAACGTAAGCGCGGGGAAAGTGAAATTGAGCGCGCGCACATCGAATTGGAAGAGCAGCGTAGTTTGTTGCAGTCAGTTTTGGATAATGCGCCACTAGGCATCTGGATGATTGATGCGCAAGGCAAGGCAAAGTTTGCCAATCACAATTTGTGTCAAGCAACCGGGGTTAGTGAAGCTCAATTTTTGAGCGCACCGCACTATACCGATGTGTTGCCGATTGATATTGCGACACGTGCTAAAGCGTCGGATACTGCCTGCCTCACCCGAAAAGAACCGCATCAGTCACAAGAGCGCATTAAATTTGCCGATGGGCGTGAACACTTGGTCGAAGTCACCAAAGTGAAATTGACTTATAGCGATGCGTATAAGAATTGCATCATCGGCATTGCGGCAGACGTGACGGAACGCCAAGAATACGAAAATCAACTTGAACACATCGCGCACTTTGATGCGCTGACCAGCGTGCCTAATCGCGTATTACTGGCGGATCGTTTAGTGCAGGCCATGGCGCGCACCAAACGCGACAGGGGCATGATGGCAGTGTGCTATCTCGATCTTGATGGCTTTAAGCCGGTGAATGACAACTACGGACATGCAGTGGGCGATCGCGTTTTGGTCGAGGTGGCGCGACGCATCAAGAACACCATTCGAGAAGACGATACGGTAGCACGCTTGGGTGGCGATGAGTTTGTCGTGTTGTTGGTGGGTATGCTGGTACCTGAAGAATGCGTGGGTAGCTTGCATCGGTTGCTGGAAGTGATTCATGAACCCATTGAGATTGAATCGCACAAGGTCATTTTGAGCGCGAGCATTGGCGTGGCTATTTCCCCCGAGGGTGAACAAGATGCAGACGCTTTGATGCGTCATGCTGATCAAGCCATGTACGTGGCTAAACAGTCGGGTAAAAATCGCTATCACCTGTATGACGCTTCATACGATTTGCGCGCCCGCTCACATCACGAACTCGTGCAACAAATTCGCACGGCGCTAGCGCTAGGCGAATTCGAGTTGTATTACCAACCTAAGGTGAATTTGCGTACGCGTGAGATGGTCGGCGTGGAAGCACTCATTCGCTGGAATCATTCAGAACGCGGGGTGTTATTGCCGAGCACTTTTTTGCGCAGCATTGAAAATACTGAGTTAGAGATTGAGTTAGGTGAATGGGTGATTCGCAGCGCTTTAGAACAGATTAAAGCGTGGCGTAAAATGGGGCGCGATGTAAAAGTCAGTATCAACATCTCGGCCTATCAGTTGCAATCCAAGGGCTTTGTCGCGAAGTTGAAAGCGCAAGTGGATCACTACTACGCAGACGGCTGCATAGATTGTTTGCAGATTGAAGTGTTGGAGACCGCCGCCCTGGAAGATATTGAAGTGGTGGGCGCTATCATTGATGCGTGCCGTGAATTTGGCGTGGGGTTCGCATTAGACGATTTTGGTACGGGCTACTCTTCGCTTAAATACTTAAGTTATTTCGACCTCGACACCCTCAAAATTGACCAATCGTTTGTGCATGACATGATGATTGAAAAAGGTGACTACGCTATTGTGCAAGCGATTATTGCGCTTACCCATTCGTTTGGACGTGAGGTGGTGGCCGAGGGGGTAGAAAATGAAGCGCAGTATCAAGCCTTGCTCAAGATGGGGTGTGAGGTGGGACAGGGATTTGGGATCGCACGTCCAATGCCTGCGACAGACTTGCTTGGCTGGCGTGCGAGTTAAATTGGATGCAGCTACAGCACCGACTGTAGGCGGGGGGTGAACAACGTGAGCCCCAGCAGCCACTTGCGCGCTTGGGTTCGTGCCGCACCACCAGCCTATGTTCGTGATTCTTCGCCTGCCTCGGGTTCTCCAAGTGTGGCAATGACGGACGATTACTGCGACACGCATGCTAAACTCCGCGCCGAAGCTGGCTAGACAGTCGCTGCGTCCGTAAGGGCGGAGAGGAAAGTCCGGGCTCCACAGAGCAAGATGCCGGTTAACGACCG
>JAVHQJ010000359.1:56688-63286 GCA_036171075.1 Sideroxydans sp.
GCCTAGAGGAATGACTGTCCACGACAGAACCCGGCTTATCGGCCAGCTTCACCTTCACTGATTGTTGAGCCAACAGCCAACGAGATAAATCGCTACACATGTGCCAAAGGCTTGTGTTCTGCTAGCGAAAATACCAAGGACATAGCACAGCAAACGGGGAGCGCTGAAGCGGCCGTAAATTTTCATTTTTAAGCAACGCTTAAAATTTAATCCTCAAGCAGCTTACGCGCCCGCCCAATAGCGGCCTCCACTTGTTGCGGCGCTGTGCCGCCCGTGTGGTTACGTGCGGCGAGCGAACCTTCCAGCGTCAGCACAGCGTAGATGTCGTTCGTGATGAGCGGGGAGAACTGTTGCAACTCTTCCAGTTTGAGCTCTGCCAAGTCCACTTTACGTTGTTCAGCGAAACGCACCGCCAAGGCAACGGCCTCGTGTGCATCGCGGAATGGCAGCCCCTTCTTCACTAGATAGTCGGCCAGATCCGTCGCTGTGGCGTAACCCTGTAGTGCTGCACTGCGCATCGCATCCGGTTTCACCGTGATACCGCGCATCATGTCGGCGTAGATGCGCAAGGTCATCGTCAGCGTATCCACCGTATCGAACAGCGGTTCTTTGTCTTCTTGGTTGTCTTTGTTGTAAGCCAGCGGCTGACCTTTCATCAAGGTGAGCAACGCGACCAGATTTCCGTTAACACGACCTGTCTTGCCGCGCACCAGTTCTGGCACATCGGGATTCTTCTTCTGCGGCATGATGGACGAGCCGGTGCAGAAGCGGTCGGCGATGTCGATGAATCCGAAACGCGGACTCATCCACAAGATCAACTCTTCCGACAGGCGTGACAGATGCGTCATCGTTAGCGCGGAAGCCGCAGTGAATTCGATAGCGAAGTCGCGGTCTGATACAGCATCCAGCGAGTTTTGGCATACAGACTCAAAGCCCAATAATTCAGCCACCAATTCACGATTGATAGGGTAGCTAGTACCTGCCAACGCGGCAGCCCCCAAGGGTAGACGATTCACACGACGGCGCGCATCGCTGAAGCGTTCCACATCGCGCTGGCACATCTCGAAGTAAGCCATTAGGTGGTGCGCGAAGCTGACCGGTTGCGCCACTTGCAGGTGGGTGAAGCCGGGCATGATGGTATGCGTGTGCGGTTGTGCCAAGTCGAGTAACGAGGTTTGCAGCGCTTTGAGCAAGCTCACGATGTCGTCGATGGAGCTACGCAGATACAAGCGAATATCGGTCGCCACTTGGTCGTTACGTGAACGACCTGTGTGCAGTCGCTTGCCTGCGTCACCAACCAAGGTGGTGAGGCGCTTCTCGATGTTCAGGTGTACGTCTTCCAGATCAAGCTGCCACACGAACTCACCGTTGATGACCTCGTTCTCGATCTGCGCCAAGCCGCGCTGGATGTCTTTTAGGTCTTGTGCGCTGATGATGTCGCAGTGGGCGAGCATCTGCGCGTGAGCCAATGAACCTTGGATGTCGAACAGCGCCAAGCGTTTGTCGAAATCTACCGAAGCGGTATAACGCTTCACCAGTTCAGCCACGGGTTCGTTGAAACGTCCCGACCATGTTTGATTGTCTTGCATCGTAGCCATGTCTTGTCCAGAATGAGTGCCCACTCTTACCCACAATTACACGCGGATGCGTGGCGTTTGTTCCTTCCCCTGCAGGGAGAAGGTTGGGATGAGGGAGATTTAATTATTAATGCGATGAAACGGATGAGCAGTATAAATCAAATCATTACCCCCACGTGGCTGCCCAACTTCCGTAATTTGGGTACGGTGTTGCGCACGGTGCTTTTGGTGAATGCGATTGCATTTTTTTCGGCGCTAACGCAAGCCGATACTTTCGCCCATTTATGGCAACAATTGCTGTATGGCTCTGCCCTATTGCAGCCCGTGTTGCTGATGTCGCTCCTGCTGTTGTATATCATCAACCCATATTTCAATCGTTTTAATTATTGGCTAAACGTAGCGGGCATCGTGGTGCTGGTTGCGTTGATTACCCTGGGCCTCGATAAATTAGGTGGCGATTTATTTGCCGCACCGGATGAGCTCAACTCGTTTCGTTATCTGCGTCACGTGTTGGAAAGCGCGATAGTCATCCTCTTGTTGTTAAGCTACTTTCGCTGGCGCACCTTGGCGCTGTCTCCCGCCAAACATGCTGCCCGGCTACAAGCACTGCAAGCGCGCATTCGCCCTCATTTTCTGTTCAATAGCATCAATGCGGTACTTGCCATTGTGCGTGCCGACCCCAAGCGAGCCGAGATTGCACTAGAGGATATGGCAGATTTATTTCGCATGGCCATGAGCGACGCACAGGAAATGGTTTCGTTGCGTAAAGAAGTGCAGTTGGCGCGGCAATACATTGCGTTAGAAGTCATGCGCATGGGCGAACGCTTGCAGGTACGCTGGGATATCCAGCACATGCCCGATGACGCGCTCATTCCGCCGCTGGTGTTACAGCCGTTGCTGGAAAATGCCGTGTATCACGGCATTGAGCCCTTGGGTGAAGGCTGCATTGAGGTGAAAATTAGGCAGGATGGCAAGCATTTACAGGTGCAAGTGAGTAACCCCGTCGCACCTCATGCGCGCCCACATACCCAAGGACATAAAATTGCACTGTCCAATATTCGTGAACGATTGTCATTGCTGTTTGATGTAGAAGCAGATTACCGCGTGGAGCGAGCTTCAGATTATTATCATGTCCATATTCTGATTCCCTATGTAAAGGAAACGTGATGAGTGACGATGCAATTACGCTACCGCTAAAAGTATTTATCGTTGATGACGAAGCGCCCGCGCGTAGTCGCCTCAAAGATTTGCTCGCAGATTGTGAGGCGCAGCTTGCTTTGCAGCTGGTGGGCGAGGCCAGCAATGGACAAGAGGCATTAGATAAATTGAGTGAGACGCACGCCGAAGTCGTGTTGATGGATATTCGCATGCCTAAAATGGACGGCATCGAACTCGCCCGTCACCTCAACAAACTCGAGCATCCCCCTATCATTATTTTCACCACTGCTTATGACAGCTACGCCATTCAAGCTTTCGAGCAGCGCGCTATTGACTACCTGCTTAAGCCCATTCGCCTAGGACGCTTGTTTGAATCGCTATCGCGCGCGCGCGATGCGGTGCCCATTCGCACTGAAGTCTTGCAAGAATTAATGCCAGAACCGCGCACCCATTTATCGGTGCATGAGCGCGGCAAAGTTATTCTCGTTCCCATTGAAGAAGTGCTTTATTTGCGTGCCGAAATGAAATACATCACCGTACGCACCGTGGCGCGTGAGTATCTCATTGAAGAATCACTCACCGCGCTAGAGCGTGAATTTTCGATTCGTTTTGTGCGCATTCATCGCAGCTGTCTCGTGGCAAAATCCGCCATCTCGGGCTTTGAAAAAGGCGGGGATGAGGGCGAAAGTGATTGGCAAGTTAAGCTTAAAGGCATAGCCGAAACCTTGCCCGTCAGCCGCCGTCAATGGGCGGGCGTCAAACATTTGGGAGCGTAGGTCAATCATGGAGTGCATGTGCTAACAATTCTGGTCATCAATTCCAAAGGCGGTTCAGGCAAGACCACACTGACCACCAACCTTGCCAGCTTTTACGCGAGCAAAAAAATTCGCGTTGCCATTGCGGATTACGACCCCCAAGGTTCTAGCCTGCATTGGCTACAAGCGCGTCCCGCCACCCACCACAGTATTCACGGCGCAAATGCCGCGCCCGCCAAAGGCAACACCGCACTGCATAGTCGGCAAGGCTTTGTGCCGCTAGACACCGATGTGTTAGTCATCGACGCCCCCGCAGGTGCATCAGGCTTGTTGCTTAAAGATTTAGTGCGCAAAGCCAACTACATCGTCATCCCCGTTGCCCCTTCGCCTATCGACATTCGCGCCACCGCCGACTTCATCAAAGACCTATTCCTAGTGGGTGGTGCGCACACCTCTAAAGCCAAGATCGCCGTCGTCGCCAATCGCGTGCGCATGCGTTCATCCAACAACTACGCCGCGTTGGAGCGCTTCCTCACTTCGCTCAAGTTGCCCTTCCTCACCAGCATCAGCGATTCAGACAACTACCTGCGTGCAGTTGAAGAAGGTGTAGGGGTGTTTGAGATGGATGAGTTCGTCACCGCCTCAGAGCGGCAAGAGCTCATGCCGATTCTAAAATGGGTGGAAGGCCAATTCCCCAACCGCTTCGGCATCCGCGCCGACGACAAAATTGTCAGCTTGGAAAGTTCTAAGAAGTGGGCGGTGTATCGGGGCGGGGCTTGATTGCCAGAAGGTGCGTACAAGTAATGTGACTGAGGGAAGATTGACCCAGCCAATTTGGCTGCGTACACTCCATCGCACATTATTCAGGACATAATCATGAACGCCATCCATGCAGGAATCACCATCGGGGTTACCGAATTGCGCGAGTCGCCAACGCGCATTCTTCAGCGAGCAGAAACTGAAAATCAAGCCGTTGCCATCCTCAATCACAACAAGCCAGCGGGCTACATCATTTCACCAAGAATGATGGAGGCCATGTTGGATTCCATCGCCGAGCGCATCGCCGAGAATCGCGCAAAAACTCGGTTGACTACATTAAGTAAATCGCGCAGGGTTAAGCTGGATGACCTATGAACTGGCCATTCACGGGGATGCCGAAAAGGAGTGGGCGAAGCTGGACGGCAGTATCAAAAAGCGTTTCAAAGAGAAATTTGCCAAAGAGCGTTTGATTCATCCTCGCGTGGCAAAAGATGCGCTACGTGAACTTCCTGACTGCTACAAAATAAAAATCACCACCCCGCAATTTCGACTCATCTACCACGTCAACGACACCAAGTATTTGCTGACCATTCTTTCCGTCGCATCTCGAGATGATGTGTATGCAGAATTGAGGTCTAGGCTTTGATTCAAATTGAATGGGCGCGCGGCTGAAAACGATAGCGACTGCGCGCCCAGTGTCACTGCCTTAATTTGGACTGACTTTCCATTTCCCCTCATCTTTGTAGAAACGTAATTTGACCGTTGTTTTATTGCGGTTCAATTGACCATTCCATGGCGAAGGAGAAGAGATGTCAATTTCAACATCACACATGTAACCAACCGCGCCTTGTGCGGCCGCACAACCAATTTTCCTAATCTCGTGAATTTGCGTGCGCTTTGATGATTTTTCATATTCTGCACGAAATGTTTGGTCAATATCAGAAGCGGAGGGTTCGCTTGAGCAAGCCGTTAAAGTTAGCAGCAGAGCTAGGGATGCAGTAACAACCGCAATATTACTTTTCATTATTTTCTCCAATTAATACAGATTACCAAGTCATGCCTGTGCGATATTCTTTTACAAGAACGTCGCGGTCGTTAAATTCAAGAACAACCTTACCTTGAACAATATCCTTTAACCCCCCATTGTTGGTTGTGTAAATATACTCAAAAAGCTCACCGTTTTTCAATGCAACACGCCTATCGGGATTGCCAATTGCAGCCACCATCTCATCTTTAGTCGCATTACGCGCCACGTAAGGCTTAAATTGCTCATCAGTCCATTGAGTCCCTGATGTAGGCACTAACATATTGCCTACGCAACCAGTCAAAGAAACAAGCAATACGGAAAACAATGCAACAGACAGTAATTTTTTCATGGGATACCTTTCGTTGTGGTGCGGTTAAAAAACAAATTTAGAGACTCGTTTGAAACTCATCCAATAGGATTTTTTTGTTATCGGCGAAGCGTAATTTTTTGTAGAGCGGTATCCACTCGTCGGGGTGTTCACCAACTTGTTTTTTTGCCGCATCGAGATACTTGAAATCTTCAGCAGCCATTGCCAACACACCGATAACATCCGTCATGCCAGCAAGCATTGCGGTGACGGACGAGTGCATTTTGTGTCGCCTGCTAAATTGTTAGATGGGGTGGTGATACATGTTGCCGCACTTATTGCAAATCCATGATTCGCTCCAGCGCTGATAAAGTGACGGCCATTTTTGCGTATTGAATTGATGTCTTGTATAAAACAGATACCCACTGCCGCCGCCGATCACAAGTCCTATTAAAAATGTAGCAGAGCCGGCTATCAGCAGAAAAAATCCCGCGATGAGTCCGATAATTGGCCACTTATAGGAAACCTTGCTCGGCGGCATGCATGAGGATGCCAACATGGATTGTTGTTGCCCTGAAGTTCTTGTAACGCCGCCACCACCACCTAGCCTCCCGCCTCCTATGCCTGCCCCTGCTGTAGTGCTAAAGGTTGAGATGTTCTGTGTGCCGCTGCGGTAGGCGGTTTCAAGACGTTGTGTGTTTTCCGATTCGCATGTGGGGCATTTCATATTGCTGTCACTCCTGATGTAGTTGATGGATGTGCTGCATGATGTATAGCAAGCCTGTTGATTTTGCCCAATATATTGTGAAGACGCAAACATAACTTCTCCGTACCTTGCCTCGCCAACAAGGAGAGGTGCGTGGAGCCAGAAGTTGCGTTTGGAATCGTGTTGAGAGAATTGCGCAAACAGCGAGAGCTGTCGCAAGAAGTACTCGCGCACGAATCTGGTTTGGAGCGTAACTACATTTCTCTTTTGGAACTTGGGCGTAATAGCGCAAGCATCAAAACACTCTTT
>JAVHQJ010000360.1:0-1389 GCA_036171075.1 Sideroxydans sp.
TAAAAAAATTATCGAAAACGATCATTTTTGCGATATACTTCGCCAGAGCATTAATTTTAGTATTTAGTTGAACACCCAAGGATAGCAAGCGTACTGTTCAGCATAGAGTAGATAACAAACGAGGAGGAGAATTTAATCATGTTGCATCTCAGGAATAAACTATCGCTTTCCCTAACCGCACTTGCATTCTGCTGCAGTACTGCGGCTTCAGCTGCAACCTACAGCGTGATTGACTTGGGAACATTGGGCGGAACGACGACAAACCAGGGCTGGAGCGTCAATAACGCTGGCCAGGCGACAGGCCAAGCCAGCACGTCAGGGAACACAAGCACCGCCGCTGTTCTGTACAGCGGGGGAATAGTGACTAACTTAGGTACACTCGGCGGCGTCAATAGCTATGGAACTGCCATCAACGGTTCAGGGCAAGTGGCAGGTTATTCACAGACAGCTTCTGGCACAAGTAACGCCTTCTTGGTTACCGGCGGTGTCATGTCCAACCTTGGCACACTGGGCGGCACAACAAGCGTGGCATACGGCATCAATGATGCCGGTCAGGTTGCAGGTTATTCAACCACCGCAGCGGGTGTTAATGCCGCCTTCCTATACTCGGGCGGCGTCATGACCAATCTGGGGACGCTGGGCGGCGCCAATAGCTATGGTCGTGATGTCAACAACATCGGGCAAGTTGCCGGTTATGCACAGACTGCTGCTGGCGTGGCCAATGCCTTTAGGTATAGTGGCGGCGTCATGACCGGGCTGGGTACGCTGGGCGGCACAACGAGCTATGGCAACGCCCTTAACGATACCGGAATAGTGGCAGGTTACTCCCAGATTTCCCCGGGCGGAGCCAATCATGCCTTCTTGTATGACGGCGTGATGAATGACTTGGGCACGCTGGGCGGACTCAACAGCTATGGCGCAAGCATCAACAGCACTGGACAGGTTGTCGGTTCGTCAGACACCGCTACGCCTGGCGTTGCGAATGCCTTCCTGTATAGTGGCGGCACTCTGTTCAACCTGAACAGCCTGATAGCTCCCGCATCAGGATGGGTACTCACTTCCGCTCGCGGCATCAATGACTTAGGACAGATCACTGGTTTTGGAACATTCGGCGGCGCGCAAAGAGCATTCCTTCTCACACTTCCAGAACCCGCCTCCCTAGCTCTGATGGGTATCGGCTTACTGGGTTTACGTTCAAGCCGCCGAAGCAAACTATAAAGCAAGCATCCAATCAGCCCAAAAACGGCGCTTCCTGACAAGGATGCGTCGTTTTTTTACATTCACGCGTTAAAAACGACTTGGCATGCATTTACCGTTACTGCTTGTTTCATCATCAGCAAGTGGAAAATAAAGCGATTGGCAACCGCTGAACTACTTCATCCTTCAAAC
>JAVHQJ010000361.1:0-1386 GCA_036171075.1 Sideroxydans sp.
TTACGCTCAAGAGGGACGGGCGAGAAGCCGTCCGCCCCTTACCTCAACGTTAGGAGGTCATATGAAACGCATTGCTGCCTTGATACTTCTGTTTGTTGCTTCGTACGCAAATGCTGACTGTCAGGAGTCCTGGCTTGAATACCAGTCATCGACTTTATACCTATCAGTCGATTACAGTCAGGGTTGCTACCAAGGCGAACTAATTCTCAATTACGCCAAACTCTCAAAAAACGGACCCCAGTTGGGTGACCCAAACTTGCACTTAGAATCTCTCCCTTTTGATCGCGAGTGCCAACCGAAAAAAAAGGACCAAAACGGCGAAACTGTTGAGTTTAGCTGTCGCAAGAATGGCAAATCACCACTAGCTGGGGCTACTTATAGGTTCAAGCTAATAAAGACCACCATCCAGTGTGATGGAATTGATGAACCAGATTGGGAGCACACATTCATCTGTGTTAGCGGCTGCGGACCTACAACACCGAAAAAATTGAATGTTCCGTTTGGTGAAGGGTGTGCATGACTACAGGATCGGATTTTGAGTTCAAGATAAATGCCTAACCCTACGGTCAAGTTCGCTCCGCTTCGCTGCGCTGGTACTGCGCTAAAGCGCAGCCCCTTACCTTCACGTTAGACATAGGGAATTAAATGTCACCGGAAATCATCATTGGAGTTGTTATCGCGGGCATCGTTGTGTTGACCTTTGTAAGTAAGCTTTTACCAAAGAGCCAACCCAAAGCGAAACAATTCAAGTGCGCACGTTGCGGCACATTTTCTCCACACACCGAACGCACAATTGAGGCCTGGAGAAACAACAAGACCAAGTTCTATTGCCAAGCCTGCCATGCCAAGTGGCTTCAGTCGCGCCCCCCACAAGAGCGTGAGCAATTTTCTTCTCATAGTAGTTCTCGGTCGGGGTGCCTCGGCGTGGTTTTGTTTTTTGCGGTGGTACCGCTGGCTGGTTACTTTCTGGTGCAGGCATATGTCTAACCCTACGCTCAAGTTCGCTCCCTTTGGTCGCTGGGACGCGCCTTCGGCGCGCCCCTTAGCTGCACGTTGGGCTTCTCTCTTTACCGGTGGAGAGAGGTTATTTAAATCCGGCAATTATAAATAAGGGGATTCGTCATGAAGGTTCAGCATCTGCTTGTCGCAGCAATTACAGCGTTTCTTTTGTCTGGTTGCGGCTCTCTCCCGCCAATGAATTTTTCAGTTCCAAATGTTGGGCTTTCGCAGAAAAAAGTTGATGCTGAGTTGAAATCCATGACTGTAACCGTTGCCCGTCCTGATGAGAAAACTGGCAACTTGGATTTGCAGTATGCCGCTATGGATATCAATAATAATAGGGGACAGACCACGGTTTTCATCGGTCAAATTTAATTGCAAAAACAA
>JAVHQJ010000362.1:0-1381 GCA_036171075.1 Sideroxydans sp.
AATATTTACCGGTTTTTTTTTCGTGAGAGAATTACTCAGTCTTGGCGAGTTTCTGGCAAGGCCACCGCTGGATATGGATGGGCATTTCATTTTTGCGCTGGCAGCACGCGTATCGCTAATGGCCTTTCTGGGGCTGCTAATCTTGTTTCATATCATACGATCTCGTCCGATTAATAAGGCGAGCGGATGGGAGCCCAGGGTATCTGCCTTGCTTGGTTTGACGCTGGGCAATGTCCTGTTGCTGCTGGATCGTTCAGCTTCTTCTCCTGCTCTGGATGTTGTGTCAACCTTGTTGTTGGTCACCGGAAATTACTTGTGTATCGTGGTGTTGCTGCACCTTGGGCGTTCCATCAGCATCATGGCCGAGGCGCGCAGACTGGTGACCAGTGGGCCGTACCGGTTGATTCGCCACCCGCTCTATTTTGCAGAACAGTTGGCGATTGTCGGCGTATTTCTGCAATTTCTGTCTTGGCAGGCTGCACTGGTGCTGGGTGTGCATTTTTTCTTCCAGGTTCGTCGTATGTACAATGAAGAAAAGATACTCAGCGAAACGTTCCCCGCCTACAGCGATTATGCAAGTCGCACAGCACGTCTGATTCCCGGAGTTTGGTAATGAAGCAATATCGACTCTACCTTGCTGTAGCAGTGGTGATCGCGGCTTTCGTCGCCGCCGCAATGGTGTGGGTTGATTCAGCGCGCTATTACCCGCTGGTGAGTGTGGTATTGCATGATCAGGCCGAACTGATCTTTATCGATATGCCGTGGACTGACCTGAAAAGCTGCCAGCAGGCAAATCAGAAAATCATCAGCGCAATCAGCGGAAATTGCAAACAGTGCCGGATCGTCGACAGTTGCTTGGAACAGATTGAGGCTTCGCTGTTGAAAGAGTTGTCAGGTCAAGCCACTACTAACTACGTGGTACATTCGGGCAGCTTGCGCATCGTGATTAAGGCAGGTGCCGCTTCAAATGAAACCTGTAAGGCGATGGCAGTGCAAATTAGCCATGATAAAAAACAGGCGGCACGGTGTGTGACCCTGAATGTGGATGCATGACGTTGGCGCGCAGTGAAAATTGACCATTAAACGATCGAATGCTATGGCTGGGGCTGGCGGCCTCCATCGTGCAGGGCTGCAGCTACTGAATTGGCTGCCAGAAACCTGCCCGTCGCGACAGACGGCTATGTCTCGAATCCTGCCCTTCAAGCCTAATCAAGATGACCTTCTGCAATGTGAAGCAAAGCCGCTGTTCAAGTCACGATGCTGGCGGTTTTGCGATTGGAACGGGTGGCGGATTTAGTATCGTAATAGCTGGTGGGTTTGGGGTTGGGTATAGTGGACCCCGATTTTCAGACAATGGTTTAAGCTGTGCGCTGTCATAGGG
>JAVHQJ010000363.1:0-1377 GCA_036171075.1 Sideroxydans sp.
CGAATGCATTTCCCTTGGGACATCTGCAAGAGATGTTGCAGACACTCAAAGCGATCGATGCTTTGGTGAAGCAGCAAGGTTTTATTGAAGAGAACGTTAACTTAAAAAGTGTGTGAAAGAAGGAATAGAGAATGAGTGCAATTGTTGATGTCATCGCCCGTGAAATTTTGGATTCCCGTGGTAACCCGACTGTAGAAGCTGATGTGTTGCTGGAATCTGGTGTGATGGGTCGTGCGGCCGTACCGTCTGGTGCTTCCACTGGTGAGAAAGAAGCAATCGAACTGCGTGATGGCGATAAACAACGCTACTTAGGTAAGGGCGTGCTGAAGGCAGTAGAAAATGTGAACACCGAGATCGCCGAAGCAATCATCGGTTTGGATGCGGCTGAACAAGCCTTTATCGACCAAACCATGATTGACTTGGATGGCACAGACACAAAATCCCGTTTGGGTGCTAATGCCATCTTGGCGGTGTCTATGGCGGTGGCGCGTGCAGCTGCTGAAGAGAGTGGCTTGCCACTGTATCGCTACCTCGGTGGCGCGGCGCGTATGGAGATGCCAGTGCCGATGATGAACATCATCAACGGCGGCGCACATGCGACTGGCGGTGCGGACATTCAAGAATTCATGATCATCCCCGTTGGAGCACAAAGCTTCCGTGAAGCACTGCGTTGCGGCGCAGAAGTGTTCCATGCCTTAAAGGCGATCTTGCATCATCGTGGTTTGGCGACGACTGTTGGTGACGAAGGGGGTTTTGCGCCGGCTTTGGGTTCCAATGAGGCGGCTTTGAAAGTCATCGTTGAAGCAATTGAGGCGGCGGGATATGTACCAGGTGCAGACGTCGCTATCGGTATCGACGCTGCCGCTTCCGAGTTCTACAAGGATGGCAAATATCACCTGACGGCTGACGGATTGGTGTTGACTGCTGCGCAGATCATCGACATGTACGCTTCTTGGGTCGATAAATATCCTGTCATCTCACTGGAAGATGGCATGAGCGAGCACGACTGGGACGGTTGGAAAGCATTGACCGACCGCCTCGGCAAACAGATCCAGTTGGTGGGAGACGACGTGTTCGTGACCAACACCAAGATCCTACGCGAAGGGATCAAGCGCGGCATCGCCAACTCCATCCTCATCAAAGTGAACCAAATCGGTACGCTGACGGAAACTTTCGCAGCCATCGAGATGGCGAAGCGTGCAGGTTACACCGCAGTCATCTCGCATCGTTCCGGCGAGACCGAAGACTCCACCATCGCTGACTTGGCTGTTGCAACCAACTCCATGCAGATCAAGACTGGCTCCTTGTCGCGTTCTGACCGTATGGCGAAGTACAACCAATTGTTGCGTATCGAAGAAGACCTCGGCGACAGCGCTT
>JAVHQJ010000364.1:0-1376 GCA_036171075.1 Sideroxydans sp.
GGCACGAGGTTTCAAGTTTACGGCTCACATCCTCTTCATCACGATGCTAATGAAATATTTAGTCGCCAAATAACAGCGTTTGGAACTCCTTTCACACGCATTATGCAATCACTCAGATTTGTAGTAATTGGCAATGGGGGGACCGGTAGTCCAACGGCAAGCTTGCTGGTGCGAAGTGGTGCGGGAGAGGTAATCTTGATTGACTACGATCCTCTGGCCCGAAGCAATCTTAATCGTGTGCATGGAACACGAGTTCAGGATGTTGGGAAGAACAAATCGGAAATATTGGCCGAGCACCTCAATGAGATTGGGCTGCCTTGCACTATTGTCGCCGTTAAAGGAATGATTGACGAAGACTTGACTGCCATAGAAGCGCTTTCTAGCGCAGATGTTATTTTTGGGTGCACAGATGATTATCTTGGCCGTGAAGTACTAAATACAGCGTTGTATTTCTACTTACAACCTTTAATTGATGTCGGCTTGGGTGGCCGCGTTGGAGAAGACCGTAACAGAACAATGCGCCTACTAAATCAGAAAGGACGAATCAGTTGCATCTTGCCAGAGGATGGTAAATGCCTGTTTTGTCAGCGCGAATTAAGAAATGACTGGATCGAGGCTCAGCGCCTTAAGCGCTCCAATCCTGAAATTACAAACGAAGAGTTGAAAGAACGTTATCTAGAAGGTGGGGCAGAAGAAGCTCCGGGGGTAGCTCCATTTACCGGAACCTTGGCAAATCTTGGGGTCACAACTCTTTTTGAGTTGTTAGTTCCCCATCGAAGGTTACCTGACGAATTGAGAGCTGACAATATTTGGATCGACTTCACCAACATGGAAATAAAAAGCAATATGCCCGAAGATAATAAAAACTGCCCACATTGCGGAGAAAGGATATTCTTGGCTGCAAGTGAAAAAAATGGCTACCTTAATCGTCCCGCACTTAAGCGAAATTGGGGTAAAAAATGAACCTAAGAAGTCTTTTTCAGTGGTTAATTGGTATATGGCAGGATCGCCCCTCACAAGTCAAAGAGGCGCATCATGCGCAACCGCAAAGAGTATTCCATTCATGTGAGTACGTTAAGTCACCGCCCCAAAACGAAAGCATTCCGCATGGGAAGTTTCTCATTATCACACCATCGAAAGAGCCGAAATGGGCATTATTCAAATGCCCCTGTGGCTGTGGTCATGTTGTTACATTGTCCCTAGCATCAGGCCACATCCCGCAGTGGCAGGTAAAGTTAGAGGATGGAATCTACCCGACACTCTACCCATCTGTGCGTCAGTTAAAGGGCTGTCACAGCCACTTCTGGGTTAAGAGTGGGCGAATACACTGGTGTAACGATACAGGTAGGCCATATCAAAACAAGTCAACTTGATGT
>JAVHQJ010000365.1:0-1375 GCA_036171075.1 Sideroxydans sp.
TTTTACAGCAGGCTACCATCTTAATTCACTGTCTGAAAACTGGGGTCCACTATACCCGGCATAGCCAGGGGTTTACCTCACTGAATTACCAAATACATCATTAATGGCTTCTAAGTATTGAAAACCCCATTGCTTGGCGGGTTCGATATAAGCACCTTCGCCAAACTCATTCCAAGCTTCAATCATGACCAAATCCGAGATACCAACCTTCTTCGAATCAATTAGTCTTTTTGCCCCTCGTAACATTTGCTGAAACTTCCCAGGGCTAGAGTTCTCGCGAACAACTGAGTTGTTCCCATGCCACGGCCGGGAGTCCCAGCCCGGACTGGCAGGAGGCATGTAATTCAATGCCCCTTTCGTGGTCAGTGCAGCATCATAGAATTCTAAATAAGTCTCAAGCATGGATTGAAAATCAGCCACTTGCCGCATGTCTTTAGCGCGAACATAGTTCCAACCAGAATAAGCAGAAAATCCCTGTTCAAGCAGTTTATTTTCAAGTTCATCACTCGGTCTTGCATTGGTTGTGGCAACAAAAACAATGCCAAGTACCTTCTCTTGACGAGCCATTTCATCAGCACGTGCAAAAAGCCGTTGAGTAGTCCACCCAAACTTCTTCGCATTCGCCTCAAGTTGCACATTTGAAAAAACAAATATCACAGGTTTGCCATTGATTCGAAAGAACTGTGGATGCGACAAATAATGGGTAATCCAATACGACACCATGTCGTCAAACTCTTTCAAGCTTCTAGGCACGTCGCTATGGTTCGCCCACAACAAGGAGAATTTCATCTGAAAATTATTTGATGCCTTGATGAAATTATCAATCGCATGATTCAAATAGGTTGCCTTGCCGTCCCAATACCAATCATAGGCAAAAAAAGAAATACCATATTGGCTCGCCCAGTCTATATGCTGCTCGGCAATCTTTATATTTTCCTCAGCGTAGTGGCCCAGCAAAGGCTCGCGATCGGGCCACGATACATTGGGCGATCTGGAATCTGGCAAACCTTTAATGTCTTTCCAATAGCTGCTCTGGGAGTGCCATCCAGGAAAATAATACACACCGATTTCAGTAGCACAAGCCGAAGAAACCAGTGTCATGCTCGTCATCAGATTCCAGGCGATAAACCTCCTAAACTTGCGAAAGCGCAATTCGATAACCCTCAAGAGTCTTTTCAGCTGTCTTTTGCCAATTGAAGTCATCATGAATCCTCTGCACTAGGTCAGGATTCGGGGGTGCCTCGTATGCGCGCACAATTGCTTCTCGAATTGACTCGACGGACTCTGGGTCGCAGTAGAACGCATCCTTACCAAAATAGTCCCGAGTATCACCCTTCTCGGTGATTACTAGATTGCATCCCATCGCCCCGGCCTC
>JAVHQJ010000366.1:0-1372 GCA_036171075.1 Sideroxydans sp.
AAGAATTGATGCAGGAAAGTGGTGTCGCCTTTGGCACCAGTGGCGCACGTGGTCTAGTTGACAAGATGACGGATGATGTGTGCGAAGCCTATGCCACGGCTTTTATCCAAGTGATGGCGCGTTCGTTTTCTTTTGATCGTGTGGCACTGGGTATGGATCTGCGTCCTAGCAGCCCTAGCATTGCCGCTGCGTGCGCAAAGGCAATTCGTGCGGTGGGATTGAAGGTGGATTTTTGTGGTGCACTGCCTACACCTGCTTTAGCGCTTTATGCCCAAGGTGAGCAGGTTCCGGCCATCATGGTGACGGGTAGCCATATTCCTTTTGATCGCAATGGCATCAAGTTTTACCGCCCTGATGGAGAGATCAGTAAGTCAGATGAGTTGGCAATGAGTGAATCTCAGGTGGCGTTAAGTGGTGCCGCTACCGAGATGCTTTCTGTTGTGAATGAGCGTGCGATCAGTTCGTATGAACAGCGTTATGTCGATTTTTTCCCTTTAAACATGTTGGGTGGTTTGCGCTTAGGTTTGTATGAGCATTCCAGCGTTGCGCGCGACCCATTGCGCCGCATTCTGCAAAAGTTAGGTGCAGAGGTGGTGAGCTTGGGGCGCACAGAGATGTTTGTGCCAATCGATACCGAGGCGGTGTCGGATGAGGATGTGGCACGGGGTCGTGCATGGTCTGCCCAATATGGCTTTGATGCCATTATTTCTACTGATGGCGATGGCGATCGCCCGTTGATCGGTGATGAACAGGGGGATTGGTTGCGCGGTGATATCGTGGGTTTGTTGTGCGCGCGCTATCTTGGGGTGCAGCACTTGGCCGTGCCGGTCAGTTGCAATACGGCGATTGAGAAATGTGCTGCCTTTGCGCAGGTGGTGCGCACGCGTATCGGTTCGCCCTATGTGATTGCGGGAATGGAGCAATGGTCTGGCAGTGCAAAATCAATCGCAGGCTTTGAGGCAAACGGTGGTTTTCTGTTGGGTTCTAAGGTCGTGCGCGATGGGCATGTGCTTGAGGCATTGCCAACGCGTGACGCGGTGTTGCCTGCGTTGGCGGTATTGGCTGCGGCGAGAGAAAAGGGCATTCCAGTATCTGGCCTGTTGAAAGCATTGCCTAGTCGTTACACCGCAAGTGATCGTTTGCAGAATTTCCCTGTGGCAATGAGCAAGCGTTTGATTGATGCGTGGGCAGGTGATCTCGCTTCATTCAGTGTTTTCTTGGGTGAGGGCTTCGGTAAGCCCGCTGGTGTGGATGTCACAGATGGTTTGCGCATCACCTTGGATAATCAAGATGTGATTCATCTACGTCCATCGGGTAATGCCCCTGAGTTGCGCTGCTATTGCGAGGCGACCACGCAAGACCGCGCGAAAAC
>JAVHQJ010000367.1:0-1368 GCA_036171075.1 Sideroxydans sp.
GTATTCCCAAGTACGATTTTCTCCAGGGATGATTTTTAGCCGGCTTGTTGGGTTTAACCGCCCCTGCGTCGGCCACAATGTCCTTCTTTCCCGCGTAGAATGGCCTATACGGCGGTTTCGCTATGTCTTTGAAACCGAGATACTGATCTTTAAACCGTATGTGCCTTGAGCCGTCCAGCCTCATTTCCACCAGCACCTTATTTTTCGGCTTCACGCGCACGGGCTGATCCGCCAAAAGCTGGAAAAATTTATTATCTTTCCTGACGGTGTAATCATTGGCTACGGTCCTTTCCGTACGAAGCGACAGCGTTTCCTCCAGGCGATGGTTTTTCAGCAGCGGCCTATGGGCGTTGGTGTTGCTTTCCGGGGCAACTGAAAAGCGCGCGTTATGCTCCGGGACGTAAACCTTCGCCAGGAAAATATTACCGTCGGCCATATTGGAAATGCCCGCCAGCCGCAGTTCTTTAACCAGCCGGTCTTGATGGGTTGCGAAACCACGTTCCACCCGGCCCTTGGCCTGCGGGCTGTCGGCGCAGATCACAGTAATTCCAAGTTCCGTCATGGCCCTTGTAAATTGCGTGATCGGTTGTTCGTCCCGAAGTTCCTCCTCGATGGACGCCTGCCGGTTTATCTTGTAAATGGAATCCTTGTCCACATACCAGGCTACGGGCCTGCCATTGAGAAGCAGATAAGCCTTGGTGGCGGCCATAAGGTTCAATGTGTCCTCTACCGTTACAAACCTGGCGTACAAGATCCGGCTGGTGGCATCGTCAATAAAAACCAGCAAAACACACTTCGGGCCGCGGCCTTCAAACCAGTCGTGATCCGAGCCGTCAAGCTGGACCAGTTCGCCTACACAAAAGCGTCGTTGCCGCCAGTCACGGTGTTTAGCGCCGCTTTTTCTTGGCTTCCAAAGTCCTGCTTTGACCATAGCGCGGTTCAAAGTCGGGGTGGATAACACAAGGTCATGTTTTTTAAACAGTTTTTCATTGGCGAACGTGGGGCCGAAATCGGAATATTTACTTTTAACAAGTTCCATGGCTTCTTCCAAAAGTCCCGGTTCGAGCTGATTATTTGAAGGCTTTCCCCGAAGGCCATGAATTATCGCCGCATTGCCGTCTTTACGCACCTTTTTACACAGCCGACCCACTTGCCTGCCGGAAAGGTCAAGCTGGGCGCCAGCTTCGTTCCAGGTCAGCTTTCCGTTTATCACGTTGCATACGACTTTCAGTCTGTCTATTTCCCGATTGCTCATGATCAGTATTTGCTCCATAAACCTCCCGGCTAAATGCCCTAAAGAGAGGTTTTACCATTTGACCATGACATTTCTACTTTTCGCAATCATGACACTTTAACTTTTTCGCGACA
>JAVHQJ010000368.1:0-1366 GCA_036171075.1 Sideroxydans sp.
TGGCTTGATGCTCATTGACGATTACCTTTTCACTTTTGCCGTCATTCCCGCGAAAAAGGGAATCCAGCGGTTTATTTCAAAATGCTTCTGTTGTTTGTCCCGCTTGCGCGGGGCTTAATCAAATTACTGGATTCCCGCTTTCGCGGGAATGACCGGATTAATTGGTGCCGTGTTTTTTACGATAGTTTTCTAGGAAGCGCGCGATGCGTCCGATGGCTTCAGTCAGGTCATCTGCATTCGGCAAAAACACGACACGAATATGGTCGGGTTGTTTCCAGTTGAAGCCTGTGCCTTGCACCACCAGCACCTTCTCTTGCTCCAACAACTCAAGAATGAACTGCTGATCGTTCTGGATCGGATAAATCTTCGGATCGAAACGCGGGAACAAATACAGCGCGGCTTTGGGCTTCACACAGGTGACACCGGGAATCTCGGTGAGCAGTTTGTAAGCCAAGTCGCGCTGCCTTGCCAACCTACCGCTTGGTGCGACCAGATCGTTGATGCTCTGATAGCCGCCGAGTGCGGTCTGAATGGCGAATTGCGCAGGCACGTTGGAGCACAAACGCATGGACGCCAAGATGGTGAGGCCGTTGATGTAGTCCTGTGCGTGTTGCTTCTCACCCGACAGCACCATCCAACCTGCGCGATAGCCACAGGCGCGATAGTTTTTAGACAGACCATTCATGGTGACGAACAACACGTCGTCCGCCAGCGAAGCCATCGAGGTGTGCGTGCCGCCATCGTACAACATCTTGTCGTAAATCTCGTCCGCGAAAACGATGAGGTCATGCTCGCGTGCGACTTGAATAATCTCTTTCAATATCGCATCGGAATACAACGCACCCGTCGGGTTATTCGGATTGATCACCACGATAGCGCGCGTCTTGTCGCTGATTTTGCTGCGGATGTCCTTGATGTCAGGATTCCATTCATTCGCCTCGTCGCACAGGTAATGGCGCGCCGTACCGCCTGCCAATGTCACAGCGGCAGTCCACAGCGGATAGTCTGGTGCTGGCACCAACACTTCGTCGCCCACGTTGAGCAAGCCCTGCATCGCCATCACGATCAGTTCAGACGCACCGTTGCCAATGTAGATGTCGTCCAGTCCCACGCCTTTGATATTCTTGGATTGGCAGTAGTGCATGATGGCCTTGCGCGGCGCAAACATCCCTTTGGAATCGGAATAGCCGGAGGAATTCGGCAGATTCAAAATTACGTCTTGTTGAATCTCTTCCGGCGCTTCAAAGCCAAACGGCGCGAGATTGCCGATGTTCAATTTGATGATGCGTTGACCTTCCTCTTCCATCTGCTTGGCGCGTTCCATCACCGGGCCGCGAATGTCGTAGCAAACGTTGGAGAGCTTGGT
>JAVHQJ010000369.1:0-1363 GCA_036171075.1 Sideroxydans sp.
ATCATACTGTGATTCCGGCGTGCTTCTGCTTCGGCCTTTTGGAACCGCACATCGCGGGCTTGAATATCCTGCATAATATCCAGGGTTCCCTCTCTTCTTCGGAGTCGTTCGCACCGGGCTGCTGGAGAAGGCAAAAAATTTGTTAAAAATGGCAAAGACAGTATGGATACTGTTCATTTTATTGCGTATGTCCCGCTTGCCCGGTAGGTTTTTACCTTTGGGTGGAAAGGCCTGTTAGCGTGTACTTCCGAAATGACTGCAGCGAACGCCCCGAGTGGTCTGCCAGTGAGTCCAGTGCTGATGCCATTGGATACCTCTGACCATCCCATGCGGAGATTACTCGATTTCTGGATAAATTTGCCGGCGAGGTTGCGGGAGGATGCTTCCCACATGCGGGCATTGACCGGATTGCGTGGTTGGGCCGCGTTCTGGGTTCTGCTTTACCATGGCTGGGTTTTCGCCGATAAGCCTCGGCTCAATCTGAGCGTTGGGTTATTTGATCTGCACTTGACCCCGCTGGTGAGTATGGGCATCTCCGGGGTGACGATTTTCTTCGTGCTATCTGGGTTTTTGCTCGGCTTGCCCTTCGCTGCGTGGCAAGCGGGGTTGCGACAGCGTCCCGAACTCGGCCGTTACCTGTTCCATCGGGTTGCGCGGGTTTTCCCCGCGTATTATGCGCAATTGGTGATCCTGCTCTTTGTCGCCTACATCGTGTCTGGGCAGATATACATTACCGATGCGTCGACGTTTATACGGTACCTGCTAATGCTGTTTGTCCCGCCACCGATGGGTGTTACACCGATCAATCTCGTTTGGTGGACGTTGCCCATTGAGTTTTCCTTCTATCTGGTGCTGCCAGTGCTGGCCTTCATGTTGCGTCCAGCGCGTTGGTGGTGGCTACTCGCGGTGAGTTTGGGCGCGATGTGGGGCTGGCGTTACCTACTTATCACTTGGTTGGGAGATGAACCCATCCCTCTGCGGGTCTATGCGAGCTATCAGTTGCCGGGGGTATTCGATATGTTTGGTTTAGGCATGTTGGCGTCACTATTGCATGTGCATCGTGATCGGGTTCCTGGCTGGTTGATGCCTCAAGTCAATTTCAGCCGATTGGCCATGCTGGGCGGCTTGCTGATCGTTGTCGCCGGCTACTGGCTGTTTGATGAGCGCCAACATTATTGGGCAAACAACCCCGTTTTCTATCTATGGACCCCTGCCTTGAGCATGGGAACAGCCGCAATTGTCCTGGCTGCGGCCAGCGGAAGCCGGTTCACGGAGTGGCTATTCGGCAATCGGGTGATGGTCTTCGCCGGTGTGGTCAGCTATAGCGTCTATCTCTGGCACGTTCCGGTGATGGATTGGATCA
>JAVHQJ010000370.1:0-1356 GCA_036171075.1 Sideroxydans sp.
CAAAAAGGTTTTAAAAGTATCTGCCAAGCTGCTTTGCTTCTGCATCAGGTGACGTTTGCGAATTTCGTAAATCATGTCCATATAAAACACTCCAGATACCCCCGGCAAAAATGCCAGATGATTACATACCAGGGGGGAAACTATTGGACGCTGTTTGATATGTGTATTTGCTCAGTGATTTCGAACTGCACAGGCCGGTGTGTTTTGCGCTGCAAGATGATGGCGCGTTGTAAAACCTTACCGCCTTGTGCAACATCCCGCACTTGCAAATCGACCAGATCACAGCCGCGCAGCTTGCTGTCAATGGCGAGGTTGAACATAGCAAGCTCTCGAACCTGTTTTGCCAACTGAAGCCGGATACGTATCGCCCATATCTCTTTCAGTTTCAGCGGCATCTTCTGGCCTACCAGCTTGCCTTTATTCCACGGCACGTTATGTGTTTGGATTGTGGTATCGGTGTTCATGAAGTTCTCCTTGTGTTGAAAGGAAAACAATTTTCACCGTTTTAAATACTTCAGGCAGTGCTTTGTTCTGTCCGGAAAACTGCTGAACAACTAAGCGGTAGCTGGACGTTCCGATTCAACGGAAAGTTTCATGCCAACTGCTTTCAAGACTGCCAGCAATGTTTTTAGGGTCGGATTTCCTTTGGCGGACAGCGTGCGATACAGTGTTTCCCGGCTGATTCCCGCTTCGGCTGCAACAGCGCCAAGTCCACCATAGGCTTCTGCGACCGTGCGTAATGCAAGCAGCCCGGCGGCACGGTCATCAGGATTATCGAGCGACTCCATGGCGGCTTTCATGTATTCGACGGCCAACTCACGATCCGCACGCAACTCTGACACTTCGCGGTCATGGTGAGATACCGCAGCATTGATTTTCCTGCTCATACTTGCCTCCTTTTCCAATCTTCCCAGTATTGCTTTGCCTTCGTAATATCCGCAGGTTGTGTTTTCTTGGAACCACCACACAGCAAGATGACAACCTTCTGACCATGACGACCAAAGTAAACCCGATAACCCGCACCAAGATGTTCTCGTAATTCCTGCACTCCTTCACCCACAGGATCACAGTCACCAAAATTGCCTGACTCCAAGCGTTTAAAACGAATACGAAATTTGGCTTGCGCCTGCTTATCGCGCAGTGACTGAAGCCATTCGGTTAAAGGCTCGTGACCATCCTCAGTTTGGTATCGAAAGATTTCAAACATAGTGAATAATGTAGCTTATAAGCTAATAGATGGCAAGTCATTGACTTTGGATATGCTCATACAAGCTTGGGACTTTGGAGATTTTATCCAAATATGAAGTGCCGGTTTCGGGCGATCAATTCCGACCCCTGATGGACCGTTAATGGCAC
>JAVHQJ010000371.1:0-1354 GCA_036171075.1 Sideroxydans sp.
GCTGACCAATACGATCTACGCGCCCGATGCGCTGCTCAATCCGCATCGGATTCCATGGCATATCGAAGTTCACGATGACGTGGCAGAACTGTAGGTTCAATCCCTCGCCACCTGCGTCGGTGGAAATCAGCACGCGAATGTCGCGTGCAAAGACCTGCTGCGCCTTGCTCCGCGCATCCAGATCCATACTGCCGTTGAGTAGCGCCACCGAGAAGCCACGGCTCTCGAAAAACCCGGCCAACATCGCCTGCGTTGGCACAAATTCCGTGAACACCAGCACCTTCAAGGCCGGGTCGTTTTCCTCTTGCTGCAGTTTGTAAACCAGCTCCAACAGTGCTTCGGCTTTGGCATCCGTGCCAGCAGCCTCAGTCTCGCGCGCCAAGTCGAGCAACAGCTCAACTTCCGACTTTTCCAGCGCCAAGCCATTCGCATTGACAGCAATATCCACCTGCGACTGACCATCCAGCTCAGCCCAGTCGTCCGGCTCGGTGTTCTCAAACAAAGAGGCTTGCGGCTGCGGGGTTTCCAGAGCCAACAAGCGCCGCTCCAGCGTCGTGCGAATGGCGGCAGTGCTGGACGTCACCAAGCGCTGCATCAGAATCATCAGAAAACCAATGTGGCGTTGCTTGGCTGCCAGTGCCTGGTTGTAGCCGTGACGCACATAGTCGGTCACGGCTTCATACAAACGCTGCTGGGCAGCGTGGCGAGCCTGCCAGGCCACCGCTTGCAAGCGTGTCACCCTCGGCTTGAACAAGGCTTGGCCTTCGGCATCAAGGGCCGCGCGCTTCTCGGTGCGGATCACAAACGGGCGCACGCGCTCTCGACCGACACTGCCTTCATCCGGAAACGAATCCCGGTCAAGGAGCTGCATCAGCCGCATGAATTGATCAGTTTTACCCTGGTGTGGCGTGGCTGAGAGCAGCAGTAAATAAGGTGCCGCCTCGGCCAGCGCCGCGCCGAGCTTGTAGCGGGCCACTTGCTCGGTGCTGCCACCCAGCCGGTGCGCTTCATCGATGATCACCAGATCCCAGGAGGCTGAGATCAAATCTTCAAACCGCTCGCGGTTATAGTTATTCAGTTGCTCAAGGCTCCAACCCCGACGGCCTTCGAGCGGTTTGACCGAATCCAGCGAGCAAATCACCTGCTCGTGCACACGCCACAGGTTCTCTTCCTCGTTGTTTGTTACTGTTCGCGCTTGGCGGAAGGCAGCCAGCTCGGCTGGCTCGATGAACTGCAATTTTTCATTGAAGTGCAGTCGCATTTCAGCCTGCCACTGGCGCACCAGCCCCTTGGGGGCTACCACCAAAATCCGACGCGCCAGGCCGCGCAGCTTCAGCTCACGCAAAATCAGCCC
>JAVHQJ010000372.1:0-1348 GCA_036171075.1 Sideroxydans sp.
AGCACACCATGCAACTGAAAAATGGCATTGTGTTATCTTATAAAAATTTTATGGGAGCAAAGTAATGAAAGCTGTCATTCTTGCAGGTGGTTTGGGAACTCGTATCAGTGAAGAAACCTCAACGCGCCCCAAGCCCATGGTCGAGATTGGTGGCCGTCCTATTCTGTGGCACATCATGAAAAGCTATTCTGCTCACGGCATCAACGATTTTGTGATCTGTTGCGGATATAAAGGCTATGTCATCAAAGAATACTTTGCCAACTACTTTCTACATATGTCAGATGTCACTTTTGATATGCAGAAAAATCAGATGGAAGTACATCAGCGTTATGTAGAGCCGTGGCGCGTAACTTTAGTCGACACTGGTGAAGATACGCTGACAGGTGGGCGGCTTAAACGCGTTGCCGATTACGTTAAAGACGAAGAGGCTTTTTGTTTTACCTACGGCGATGGGGTTGCTGACGTGGATATTGGTGCGTTGGTGAAGTTTCATCGGCAGCACGGCAAACGCGCTACCGTTACCGCCGTTCAACCACCAGGTCGTTATGGCGCGCTAAATATGCAGTGTAATGTAGTGCGTGGTTTTATTGAGAAACCTCAGGGTGATGGTGGTTGGATTAACGGTGGGTTTTTTGTGCTCTCGCCAAGCTGCCTTGAGCTTATCAACAACGATGCCTGCTCTTGGGAAGGTGAGCCATTGATGCACCTTGCCGCCCAAGGAGAGTTGATGGCATTCGAACACAGTGGGTTTTGGCAACCTATGGATACCTTGCGAGACAAAAATCATTTGGAGGATCTCTGGCAAAGCAACAAAGCTCCGTGGAAGGTATGGAAGTGAATCCCAACTTTTGGTGCGGTAAGCGCGTTTTTTTAACTGGGCACACGGGCTTCAAAGGGGGATGGTTGTCGCTATGGCTGCAATCCATGGGAGCTGAAGTACATGGTTATGCGCTCAATCCGCCTACAGAAACGAACCTATTTTCAGAAGCTAAGATCGCTCACGGGATGGCGAGCAGTTGTATCGCCGATATTCGCAATGCAGAAATGTTACGCGAGGCAGTGCAAGCATCTCGGCCAGAAATTGTGTTTCACCTCGCAGCACAACCTTTGGTGCGTTATTCCTACGCGCAACCCGTTGAGACCTATGCGGTGAATGTCATGGGAACGGTGAATTTGCTCGAAGTAGTACGTGCCACGCCTAGCGTAAAGGCGGTTGTTAATGTGACCACCGACAAATGTTATGAGAATCGTGAATGGGTGTGGGGCTACCGTGAAACTGAAGCAATGGGTGGATTTGACCCGTATTCTAGTAGTAAAGGCTGCGCTGAATTAGTGACCTCAGCATATC
>JAVHQJ010000373.1:0-1340 GCA_036171075.1 Sideroxydans sp.
AGTCCAGACCGATGGATGTCACCCACTGATCAACGATCTTTGCATATTGCCGAGTTGAAATATGGGGCGAATCATGTATGCGGCTTGGGAATAGAAACTGTTCAGATTTGAGATGCGCGGCTGCTATCCATGCTGCCACAGCATCGCGTGTTTGTTCGGTGATTTCAAATTGCACTGGTCGGTGCGTTTTGCGCTGCATAACGATTGCACGTTGTAAAACCTGACCGCCTTGTGCAACATCACGCACTTGCAGTTCGACCAAGTCACAGCCGCGTAGTTTGCTATCGATGGCGAGGTTGAACATGGCAAGCTCTCGAACCTGTTTAGCCAACTGCAGCCGGATGCGTATCGCCCATATCTCCTTTAGCTTCAGCGGCATCTTCTGGCCAACCAGCTTGCCTTTGTTCCACGCTACATTGTGGGTTTGTATAGTGGTATCGGTGTTCATGACGTTCTCCTTGTGTTGAAAGGAAAACCATTGTCACCGTTTTGAAATCTTCAGGCAGTCGTTTGTTCTATCCGTAACGCTGCTGAACACTTAAGCTGTAGCTGGATGCTCCGATTCAACGGAAAGTTTCATGCCAACAGCCTTCAACACTGCCAGCAATGTTTTTAGGGTCGGATTTCCTTTGGCCGACAGCGTGCGATACAGTGTTTCCCGACTGATTCCCGCTTCAGCAGCAACCGCGCCAAGTCCACCATAGGCTTCTGCGACCGTGCGTAGCGCAAGCAGTCCGGCGGCACGGTCATCAGGATTGTCGAGCGACTCCATGGCTGCTTTCATGTATTCAACGGCCAGCTCGCGGTCTGCCCGCAACTCTGCTACTTCGCGATCATGGTGTGATACCGCAGCATTGATTTTTCTGCTCATACTTGCCTCCTTTTCCAGTCTTCCCAGTATTGCTTTGCCTTCGTGATATCCGCAGGCTGCGTTTTCTTAGAACCACCACACAGCAAGATGACAACCGTCTGACCATGACGCCCAAAATAAACTCGATAACCAGCACCAAGATGTTCTCGTAATTCCTGTACGCCTTCACCAACTGAATCGCAGTCACCGAAATTGCCAGACTCCAGGCGTTTAATCCGTATTCGAAATTTGGCTTGCGCCTGCTTATCGCGAAGTGACTGAAGCCATTCGGTTATAGGCTCTTTGCCATCTTCAGTTTGGTATCGAAAGATTTCAATCATGGCGGATAATGTAGCTTATAAGCTAATGCATGGCAAGTAATTGACTTTGGATATGCTTATCCAAGTTTAGGACCTTGGAGATTTCCTCCAATTATGAAGTGCCGGTTTCGTGCGACCAATCCCGACCCTTGATGGACCGCTGATGGCAC
>JAVHQJ010000374.1:0-1330 GCA_036171075.1 Sideroxydans sp.
GGAACTGAATGTTGCCGCGCCCAGATAGCTCCGACACCACCGAGCGCATCTCGTTGCCGACCAAGGCAGGGTCAATATGTTGATAGGTGTCTGCCGCCTTCAACATCGCTGCCACGTGGATGCCGCCCTTGTGCGCAAAAGCGCTGTGGCCGATGTAGGGCGCATGGTTGTAATGCTTGAGGTTGACCACTTCGGCAACGTAATGTGAGAGCGAGGTGATCTCGCGCAACTGTTCTGGCGTCACCGCTTGCTTGCCCATCTTCAATTGCAAGTTAGGAATAATCGTGGTGAGGTTGGCGTTGCCCACGCGCTCGCCGTAACCATTGATAGTGCCCTGCACCTGCAAGCAGCCCCCGCGTACTGCCGCCAGCGAATTTGCGACACCGCAACCACTATCGTTATGGCAATGCGCACCCAGTGGCGTGCTGATGTGCTGCTTCACCTCGCGCACGATGTCTTCCACTTCCCACGGCAACTTGCCGCCGTTGGTCTCGCACAACACCAACCAGTCCGCGCCTGCATCTGCCGCCGCTTTCAAGGTCGCCAGCGCATAGTCTTTGTTCGCGATGAAACCATCGAAGAAATGCTCGGCATCGAACATCACTTCGCGCCCTTTGGATTTCATGTAGGCCACACTGTCGCGAATCATGGCGAGGTTCTCTTCCAGTGTGGCGGACAAAACCACTTTCACGTGGTAATCCGAACTCTTACCCACCATCGTAACCACAGGCGTCTGTGCCTCCAACAAGGCTTGCAGGTTGCTGTCTTGCTCGCACTGCAAACTCTTTTGGCGGGTACGCCCGAATGCTGCGAGCTTGGCAGCACCAAGATCTAATTTCGTCGCGCGCGCAAAGAACTCAGCGTCCTTGGGGTTAGAACCCGGCCAGCCACCTTCGATGTAGTGGAAACCAAAATCGGCCAAGCGCTGGGCGATGGCCAGCTTGTCGTCAACGGAGAGAGAGATGTCCTCGCGCTGCGTACCGTCGCGCAAGGTGGTGTCGTATAGGAATACTTGGCTCATGATGTCGTCACTCTTTGAGAAGGCGCGAAGTTTAACATTCCGTTCAATCCTAATAATTCATTAGCAGAAGAACTCGTCATTCCCGCGAAAGCGGGAATCCAGTTGATTGAAAAATCCCCGCACAGCGGGTCAATACCGAGGTTTCGTCTGCTGCGCAGGCTATTTATTTTGCTGGATTCCCGCTTTCGCGGGAATGACATCTGAAAATTATTTGATTCATTGCTTCAGACCGCGCAGCTTCCACAGCATCAGCAACAGACCGAGCAATGCCATGCTTGCACTCAACGAATACAAAGCCGAAGCGCCCCA
>JAVHQJ010000375.1:0-1322 GCA_036171075.1 Sideroxydans sp.
CGTGTATCCTGGCGCGAGATCATCAACCAATAAGGACTGACGATGCTTCCAAATCACACTTTTGCCAAGCGGGCCAACCCGCTTGGAAAATTCCGCGGGACAGACTTGGCCGGCGGCTTCACCCTGATCGAATTGATGATCGTGGTCGCGGTCATCGGAATTCTCGCCGCAATTGCCTATCCCTCGTATATCGATAGCGTCACCAAGACCAAGCGGGCGGCCGCAAAGGGCTGCCTATCGCAATATGCCAATTATATGGAACGGTACTACACCACCAATCTGCGCTATGACCAGGACAGCACAGGCACGGCCAATGCCTTTCCTGCGCAGGATTGCGCCTCCGCCAATCAGACTGGGAACGACTACGCTTACACGCTGCCAGTGGCCACCGCTTCCACCTATACGGTGCGTGCCACGCCGATAAACGGGCAGCTCGCTCAGGATACGCTCTGCGCCACGCTTAGCCTGAATCAGGCAGGAGTACGCACAGCCAGCGGTTCGGGTGGCGTGGCGAGTTGCTGGTAGTTGGATTGCAAGACCTTGGGCCGTTTAAGGGCACGACGCCGCGCCTGTCACAACCCTGACCCGCCCAACCATGTTGATCACCACACTGCGCGCCTTGGTGGCACCCCGCACATCGCAAAGTTTTAACGTATCGTTGTATCCGGGGCTGAAGCCTGTGCTTTGGTAGGTGATGCGCTGGCGTGAGCCGCGCATCGTGCTGCCTTCATCCAGTTTTCCGTGCGCTCGCAGGATGCTTTCAGTGCCATCCAGAATGCCATTGCTGTTCACGTCGGCAAATACGATCCAGCCCGACTCCCAGATCGCCGCACCCAAGCAAGAAGCACCGTCCCGGCTTGGGCAAACTGCCACCCTGTAACCACGCCGTATTGATTCGCTTCTGGCGTAGTTCAGGTGTAGATAGATATCCATGGCAGAGGCCTCCTGCCGCGCATCCCGAATCAGTTCGAGCATACCGGGAACGCCGATTGTGGTCAGAATGGCTGCAATCGAGACAGTAACCATGGCTTCGATCAAGGTGACGCCGCGCTGTTTCTTCATTTAGCCCCTCTCCCTCGATGAGCTTCCCTCTGCTTTTCGTCTGCCAAAGGTTGTATTACATGCTACCAGTTTTTCCCGCTTTTGCTCACTGAGCTGAGCTTCACCGGACGTGGGGCCTCTGGCCATTCGCCTCAGCGTTGAGGTATGGCATAAATGGCGCGCCCTACTTGGCTATTTTAGGTGTAGGCGCGGAGGCGAGCGAAATGCCGTACACAAATACCTCGTATTGGGTCGCTTAGGGTCCGTTAGTCGGCGTGGAC
>JAVHQJ010000376.1:0-1321 GCA_036171075.1 Sideroxydans sp.
AGCACCCCATTTTCAGGGCGTGATTTTGAAGCATACTTTGGAATCAGATATTCAAGGATAAAGAACTGCTCTGGTGTGCGACCCAGTTTGCGGCTTATATCATTTCCGATGCAGACGAGCGGCTCACCTGTATCCTGACAAACCTTCTCATTTTCAGGAATATCCAGTTTAACCTGTTTAACCCGCAGATTATCAGGAAACGAGATGGTATCTGCACCTTTGTTCTTGCGAGCCTTGTTGCGATCATATGTTATTGTTGTTTTTTCAGGTGCTGGAGGTTCAACACCAGCAAGGTCAAAAAGCGGCATCTGTGAAGCTGGAAAATCAAGAATACGTTCGCTTTTCTTTCCGAATATCTGTTTTTTAAACCAGTCAAGCTGTTCCTGAAGCTTGTTTATTTTGATGTTTAGGGTATCAATAACCTGATCTTTCTGCTTAATTATTGCAGAAAAATCTACCGGCTGGGAGGGTTTGTTAAATGCGATATTCATGTGTGGAAATATAGCACAAAACTCAAATAAAACAAAGCTTTATCTGCTATTATTTCAAAGAAAAACGACGACTTAATGTCTTTGGAGTAACCCCTTCCAGCAGCATGGTGAACTGCTGTCTGGAGAGTTCCCCCTTATCAAAAAAACAACCTGAAAAAGTACCCTTTTCAAGTCGTTTGTACCAGATGGCAAAACCATCGCCATCCCAGTAGAGTACCTTTATCAGATTACGGCAGCGATTAAGGAATAGAAATAGAGAACCTGTGAAAAGATTGCCAGGGTGCTGCTGATTAACCAGAGTAGAAAGCCCCTCAAAACTTTTACGCATATCAACAGGTTGATCATAAATAAAAATGCGATGATAGCCCAAAGGATACATCAAATTTCCCTCAATACTGAAATGACCTGTTTTAAAAGCAGCGGGTCAAAACCGCTTGAAAGGTGAACTGACAAACCGTTGCATTCAATTTGTAGAGATGGTGCTCCAGAAGATGGGGGCTCAAGCTTTGCTGGAATAAATTTTCCGGCATTAGTAAACTCTTGTGGTCGATAATACTTGTAATATCTGTATTTAAACTTGCGATAAGATATGCCGTTGTCGCGACACCAGTCAGCCATGTTTTTACCACTTGACCGCCAGGCTGATATTAAAGATGACCACCCTGCTGATGATTCTCCAGGCATATTAATACCCTCCAGATTGTGCTGATTAACTCTGGAGAGAGAATAATGCAATATATGATTATTTGATAGATGGGCTGGGGTTGACGGTTACGTGACTTGTTCTGTTTGGGCGGCTTCTTCACAGTCTTCGAATCTATTTTCTGATC
>JAVHQJ010000377.1:0-24978 GCA_036171075.1 Sideroxydans sp.
AAAATTATTTCATCCACTGGATTCCCGCTTTCGCGGGAATGACGAATTATTGTGGCGGTGTTCATTGCAACCTCACTCTCGGATCGACCACGGTGTAAGACACATCAGTGAGTATCAGCCCCACGATGTACAGCACCGATCCCAAGAACACCATCGCACGCACCACGCTGAAGTCTTGCGCGTTGATGGCATCAATGGTGTAGCTACCCAAACCGGGGATGCCGAAGAAAGATTCAGTGAGCAGGCTGCCCATGAACAGCAAGGGGATGACCACCACCACGCCTGTCAGAATAGGAATCATCGCGTTCTTCAATACATGGGTGAACAACACGCGCAATTCGGACAAGCCCTTGGCGCGCGCCGTGCGCACATAGTCCTTGCCGATCTCTTCGAGAAAGATGGTGCGATACCAACGACTGCTAGAACCGATGCCGCCGATGATGCCAACAAGGATGGGCAACACCACGAACTTGAAACTATCTGCGCCCCCCGCATAGCCCGAGATAGGCACCAGATGCCACAACTTACTAATGAGAAACTGCCCGCCGATGATGTAGAACAAACCCGAGATAGACATCAGCACCACACACAGAGCCACGCCCACGATGTCCAGCGCAGTCGCGCGGAACAAGGTCATCAGCAAGGCGAAGCTCACATACACCAAGAGACCGACGAGGAAGGTCGGCAGCGCGATGGCTAGGCTTGGCCCCATACGCGTAGCGATCTCACGACCGATACTGCGCCCGTCATCTGAATACCCGAAGTCAAACACGAACATACTGGCCGACTTCTGCCAGAAGATAGTGTCAGTAATGGTGTTTGTGCCCGTCGCTGTGTTGTTGATGAGCAACGGCTTGTCGTAACCGCGCTGCTGCTTCCACTTTTCGATGGCTTCCGACGTCACTCGCTTCACGCCCAGCTGCATACGCGCCATATCGTCGGGCGTATTCACCACAAAGAACAGCGCGAAGGTGAGCAGATTCACCCCGATGAGGATGGGAATAGCGTAGAGGATGCGGCGGATGAGGTAGGCGATCATTTTGCATCCTCGCGTTTCTTCAGCACACGCCACATCCACACGCCGAACAACGATAGCAGCCCGATTCCAAGCGCCAACGGCCAATATGCAGGACGATTCCACTCGCTACGCAGTTGCTCGCGCTGTGCGACATCCAAGCGCCAGTATTTGAGTTTGTTGTTGGCCATGATGTTGGGTTTGATGTTGTGCAGCCAGCCGTGTTGCAGAACATATTGTTTGGGATGGTAGCCCCACAACCAGGGTGAATCGCGGCGCAGTATCTCCAGCGCCTCGTCGATGATGGCTTGGCGTTGCGGGCCGTTTTCCATGTTCTTCATCTGCTCGAACAGGCGATCGAATTCAGGATTACTGTAGTTGCTGGCGTTCTCGCCGCCCTGCTTCACCTTGCCTTGCGGGCCGTGCAACAGGAACAAGAAATTTTCGGGGTCGGGATAGTCAGCGTTCCATCCAAAATAAAACATCTGCGTGTCGCCGCGCCGTATCTTGTCTTGGAAACGGTTGTAGTCGGTGCTGCGCACATCGAGCTGCACGCCGATCTTGTCGAACTGTTTGCGTATCCAATCCAAGCGCGACTTGTTGCCTACCCCGTTCGCGGTGGTGTCGAGGTGGATAACCAGCGGTTGTTTGGTCTTGGCATCCACGCCATTGGGATAACCTGCTTCTGCCAACAATCGTTTTGCCTCGGCGATACTTTTACGTTTGGGTGCACCTTGCCTCGATACTATTTCCGTTCGTCCTGAGTGCCGCGCATCGCGCGGCGTATCGAAGGATGAACGGAAATCACTCGGCACGAACGGTTCTTCTACCCAGTCGTACACATAGCGGTTGATGCCGTCGCGACCTTCTTTGAAGCCGAAGATGCCGGGCGGAATGGGCGATTGCGCCGAGATGCCGCGCCCGTTGGCGAAGATGGAGATGAACTCTTCGAAGTCCACCGCGATGGCGATGGCACGGCGCAATTTGGTGGCACGCTCCGAGTTGCCGCCCACGACTGGATCTAGCCAGTTGAATCCGGTGTACATGGTGGAGGTGGCCACTGCGGTGTTGAGTGTGATGCCCTGCACCTTCATCTCGTCACTCACTGCCGCTTCGCCGCTCACGCTCATTTGCACGGCTTGGTCGAAGCTATCCGAGCTGATACCCGATGCATCGTAATAGCCTTGCAAAAATTTATTCCAATACGGGATAGTTTCTTTTTCTAGGGTGAACACCACCTGATCAATCAGCGGCAAAGGCTGTCCCGCATCGGTGAGTAGTCTGGCTTGCGCATCCCCCGCCTCACCTTCACTCGGATAAGTTTCGCTGTCGTAATAAGGGTTCTTGATCATCACCATGCGGCGGTTAGGATCGTTCTCCAACAGGTAATACGGCCCGCTCCCCACTGGCCACCAGTCCAGCGTGAGGTTACGTTCTTTCATCCCTGCTTGCGCGTAGAAACGCTCCACCTCTTGCGGCATGGGCGAGAAGAACGGCATCGCCAGCCAGTAGGCGAATTGCGGATATTTGCCGTGGATGGTGATGCGATAAGTGGTGTCGTTGACCACTTCCACACCGCTCAAAGGATATTTTTCAATGTCGAAAAATCCCGCTGCTTGCGCTGTGTTAGCGGCTTGCAACGTGGCCGCGTAGTCTTTCAATCCGACGATGTATTCGCCCATCACCCCCGCGATGGGCGTGTGCAGCTGCGGATGGACGAGGCGTTTAATTTGATGCACATAATCAGCTGCGGTAACAGCGCGCGTGCCTGTCTGTTTGAAATCGCTCAAAGTGTGGATGCTAGATAGGTCAGCCGCCGTGAGGTGCATGTACTCTGGCACAAAAGCGGGATGCGGCTGGTAGCGCATAGCAGGCTTAAGGTGAATTTCATACACGCTGTAGGCAATGTGCGATGACGCTGCGGTATCAGGCAAGGCACGCTTCTGCGCATCTAAATAATGCACGCTTGGCATCTCACTCGCGGCGAGTGGAATCAATTCATACGGGCGTTTTAAGTAGTGATATTGCAACGGTGGCGCGTAAATGTTGGCGAGAAATTCAAATTCATTTTCGCTATACGCCTGCGCAGGATCGAGATGCTTAGGTCGCTCGGTGAACGCGGTGTAGAGGATGGACTTACCTGCCTCATCTGCAGGATAGGGATCGTTCCATAGCCAGCCATCACAGGCGGTGAGCGACAACAAAGACAGGGCAAGTAGCAGGGATTTCATGGTGCGAGAGTTTAGCGCAAAACATTGTACGGCCCGTCATTCCCTGCGAAAGCGGGAATCCAGTGCTGTTATCAAAATGTGCAGTTTGATTTTGTCTCACTTCGTGAGGTGTCAATAACTACGCTGGATTCCCGCTTTCGCGGGAATGACTTTATATTCCAAAAATGGCTATTTGCCTTGCTTGAAAGTACCGGCTTCGCGTTAAGATTGCGGCATTCCAAAACTGGACACTCCCATGAATCAAGACTGGCAAGATTTTCTCACCTCCCAAGGCGCACACCTGCAAGATGGCATCGCTCAACATTTCGGTGATGCCGCCGCTGAACGCATTGCCACACGCGATGGCACGCTGCGCTGCGACCTCTCCCAATTCGGCCTGCTCAAGGTCGCGGGCGACGATGCGCAATCGTTTTTGCAGAACCTGCTGTCCAACGACATCCGCGAAGTCACCTCGACGCACGCGCAACTGTCCAGCTTCAACAACGCTAAAGGACGCATGTTGGCGAGCATGCTGATTTGGCGTAATGGCAATGACTACCTGCTGCAACTGCACCACAGCCTGTGCGAACCTATCCGCAAGAAGCTCTCCATGTATGTACTGCGCAGCAAAGTGAAAATTGCGGATGTGAGTGCCGAGTTGGTTTGCATCGGCATCGCAGGCGAGCATGCCAATGCAACACTGAAGGCGCGCTACTCCACCCTACCGCAACAAGCGATGGAGGTTATAGTGGACGGCGAAGACAGCATCCTGTGCCGCGCAGCAAATCGTTTCCAAATCACCACCACACCGCAGCGCGCCATCGAATTGTGGCAATTACTTTCCGCACTGCACGCTGTCGGTTCAAACTGCTGGGATTGGCTAGACATCCGCGCCGGCGTGCCTTTCGTACAAGCTGCCACGCTCGAAGCCTTCGTGCCGCAGATGCTCAACTTTGAGATTGTCGGTGGCGTGAACTTCAAAAAAGGGTGTTACCCAGGACAAGAGGTGGTGGCACGCATGCACTACCTCGGCAAGGCAAGTCGCCGCATGTATCTCGCGCATCTCGACACGGTTGTTGACGTCACTGCGGGCGATGCCTTGTTCAGCAAGGCATCGGAAGAACAATCCTGCGGCACAGTCGTAGATGCACAACGCTCACCGAATGGTGGTATTGACCTATTGGCCGTGGTGCAAACGGCTAGCCATGAAAGTGCTTCTATCCATCTTGGCAAAATGGATGGGGCGCAACTTCAGTTCCAGCCCTTACCTTACGCCTTGCCATGAACTTGCCTACCCAACTGTTCGCAAGCGATTGGTGGTGGCTGTCCAATTTCTTGTTTGCTGGATTCGTCCTTCTCTCGCTGCGTCAAGCGCCTTGGCGCAGCGTGTTGGACAACCCCATCATGGTGAACGCGCTAGTCGCATTGACCATCGGAGCCTTCGTCTTTTGGCAATTCAATGCAGGTATTCGCCCCGGTTTCAATTTCCATATTCTGGGTGCGACGCTGTTCATGCTGATGTTCGGCTGGCAGGTCGCCATCATTTCTCTCACGTTGGTGATGAGCGCGACTTGGTTTCGTGCGGGGATGGATTGGAACACGCTGGGATTGAACGGCCTGCTGATGATTATCATTCCGGTGATGTTCAGCGAGTGGCTGCTACGCTTTAGCAAGCGCAACATGCCGAAAAACTTGTTCTTATTCGTACTGTGGAATGGTTTCGTTTGTAGCGCACTGGCTGTGACAATCAATACCATTGCTGCCACCTTGCTTTTATTGCTATTGAGTCAGTATCACTGGGCGCAAGTGCTGCATCACTATGTCTCCATCTCCCCCGTCATCATCCTCACTGAAGCATTTATGACGGGGATGCTGATTACCGCCTTCACCGTGTTCCAACCGCAGGCAGTGATGAACTTCAGTGACGCAGAGTATCTTGACGGGAAATAAAACTAGCTCGGTGTCAGTTTCAATTTCATTTTGATGTGCGGAAGTCCTGCATCCATAAATTCAGCGCCTTGTTTGGTGAAGCCAAACCCTTCGTAAAAAGGCACCGCATGAGTCTGCGCATCCACGTCCACTTGTTGATAATCTCGGCTGCGCGCTTCATCTAACAGCGCCTCCATAATGGCTGTGCCTACCCGTTGTTCGCGCCACAGTTTCATCACTGCGATGCGTCCAATATGACCATTGGTAAAAATACGCCCACAACCAATGGCATCGCCGTTCAAGCTCAACGCCAACGCATGTCGGCACGTGGCATCAAATTCATCCCACTCCATGTCCTCGGGTACGCCCTGCTCTCGAATAAACACGGCATCTCGCACCGCACGCAACAAAGGTTCGCCATCGTGCCAACTCACCAAGCTAACGGTAAAAGGATTGCTCATCGCCTTTGCTCCTTACATAAGAATTTGCACTTCTGTTCCAACCGCCACTAAATCAAACAGCTCAATTAAGTCGGCATTGCGCATACGCACGCAGCCCCGCGAACCTGGCTTGCCCAGTGGGGTGGTATCGGGTGTGCCGTGGAGGTACACATAGCGACGCATGGTGTCACAGCTACCCGAACGATTGAAGCCACTTTCACACCCAGACAACCACAAAATGCGCGTCAATATCCAGTCACGTCCACCCTGTTGCTGGCCTAATGCTGGCGTGTAGATTTCCCCTGTTGGACGGCGTTTGACGAACACCGCATTCGCTGGCTGCCCCGCCCCCACCTTGGCACGAATGACATGCCGTCCACGCGGCGTGCAAAAACTACCGTTCTCTTCTCCCACCCCATTGGCACCTGTTGATACAGCATAGCGACGCACAATTTTCCCGCTGTCGTCAAACAGTTCAAGTTGCTGGATGGCAATGTGAATGATGATTTTCATTGTGCTTTCTGTTGTGCGCGACGCAGGGCAAAAAAATCCGTGAGGGTTTTTGCGCACTCATCGGCTATTACCCCGCCATGAATAGTTGCGTGATGATTAAGTTGCGCGTGCGTAAATAGGTTTAGCACACTGCCCGCCGCCCCTGTTTTGTATTCTGGCGCACCGAATACCACGCGTGCAATGCGCGCATGAAACATTGCCCCGACACACATCACACACGGCTCTAACGTCACGAAAAGTTCGCAGTCCACCAGACGGTAATTACCAATGCGTTGTGCCGCATCGCGTAGCGCTGCAATTTCGGCATGCGCCGATGGGTCGTGACGCGAAATGGGCGCATTAAAACCGCGCCCAATCACCTCTCCATCCTTCACCACCACCGCGCCCACTGGCACTTCTCCTAGCTGTGCTGCCTGCCCCGCTAGGGTGAGTGCCTCGCGCATAAAATCTTCATCCGCCATGCTCAACACCTGTTTATCTTCAGGGGCAGCAACGTAGCACAAAAAAGATGGCAAGTGCGGCTTGCCTTAACGCTTGATTTTGACAACAATGCAGACATCTCACTGGAGTCCTTAATGCCAAATCAAGCAGTCGCAAATTTCACCCTTCCCGCCACCAGCGGTGTTGTATTTACTCTCCTTCCTATTCACAGCAAATCTTTGGTGATTTTCTTTTACCCCAAAGACAACACACCAGGCTGCACCACTGAAGTGCAGCAGTTCCGCGATGTCTATGCGCAATTTCAAACAGCGGGGTGTGAGGTGGTAGGGCTTTCGCGTGACAGCATGAAGTCGCATGAAAATTTCAAAGCTAAATTTACGCTACCGTTTGAACTGTTGTCCGATGTGGACGAAACGGTATGCACCTTGTTTGGTGTAATGAAGCAAAAGAAGTTGTATGGCAAAGATGTACGGGGTATCGAACGCAGCACGTTTGTGCTGGATCAAAAAGGCACTATCCGCAAGGAATGGCGTGGCCTCAAGGCGGACGGTCATGCTCAAGAAGTTCTCGCCTTTGTTCAAACTCTTTAGGAGACACCATGAACGCACTCAAAGCAGCAAGCACTAAACACACCAAGCTTTTCGTGTTAGACACCAATGTGCTGATGCACGACCCCACCAGTTTGTTCCGTTTTGAAGAACATGATGTGTATCTGCCGATGTTTGTGTTGGAGGAGCTGGACAACAACAAAAAAGGCATGACGGAAGTGGCACGCAACGCGCGGCAGGCGAGTCGTTTCCTCGATAATTTGGTGAACGATAGCCAAGACAACATCGACAACGGCGTGTCACTTTCTGCTTTGGGCAACAAGAACGCGACGGGGCGTTTGTATTTGCAAACGGAATTTATCCGCACGCCCTTGCCTGATACTTTAGCCAACGGCAAGGCCGATAACGCTATCTTGGGCGTGGTCAGCCATCTACACACTTTGCATTCCAAGCGCGAAGTAGCACTGGTCAGCAAAGACATCAACATGCGCATCAAAGCGCGTGCTTTGGGCTTGTCAGCGCAAGATTATTTCAACGATAAAGTGTTGGAAGATACCGACTTGCTGTACAGCGGTATGCGCGAATTGAATGCGAATTTCTGGGAAAAAAATGGCAAAGACATGGTGTCGGGCGTGGTGGACACCCACACCTTCTACAACATCAAGGGCCCAAGCTGTCGTGATTTGTTGGTGAATGAGTTTGTGTACCAAGACGGGGAAGGAGACAAACCCTTCTATGCTGTGGTGACTACGCAAGATGACAGTAGCGCTACCTTACGCACACTCACCGATTACACGCACACCAAGAACGCTATCTGGGGAATTACCGCACGCAACCGCGAGCAAAATTTCGTGCTCAACCTGCTAATGAATCCCGAAATTGATTTTGTCACTTTGCTGGGGCAGGCAGGGACGGGCAAGACCCTGCTCACGCTGGCTGCGGGCTTGATGCAGACCTTGGAACATAAGCTGTACTCTGAAATTATTATGACGCGCGTCACTGTGCCGGTCGGCGAAGACATCGGATTCTTGCCCGGAACAGAAGAAGAAAAAATGTCGCCGTGGATGGGTGCGCTGGATGACAACCTCGATGTGCTGAACCAAACCAATGAAGAAGGCGGCGAATGGGGACGGGCGGCGACGCGTGATTTAATTCGTTCGCGCATCAAAATCAAATCGCTCAATTTCATGCGCGGTCGTACTTTCCTCAATAAATACCTCATCATCGACGAGGCGCAAAACTTAACCCCCAAGCAGATGAAGACACTCATCACACGTGCAGGCCCAGGCACAAAGGTCGTATGCATGGGTAACATCGCACAGATTGATACACCTTATCTAACGGAAGGTAGCTCGGGTTTAACTTACGTGGTGGATAGATTCAAAGGCTGGGGACACAGCGGTCACGTTACTTTGCAACGCGGCGAACGCTCACGCTTGGCCGACCACGCGGCAGAAGTGTTATGAAGTTACTCGGCACAAACACCAGCCCTTACGTGCGTAAAGCACGTTTGGTGCTGCTCGAAAAAAACATTCCGCACACCTATGTCATCGACCCACCAAGTGAGCCCAATAGCTTGGTGGCGCAGGTCAATCCACTAGGGCGCATTCCCGCGCTCATCCTCGATGACGGCACGTGCATCTTTGATTCAACCGTCATCACAAGCTATGTTGATACGCTAAATGACACGCCTATTTTGATTCCGCGCCACGATGCGATGGACAGAATGCGCGTCAAACGCTGGGAAGCATTAGCCGATGGCATCATGGATTCCGCCATCGTGGTGCGCAACGAACGCATGCGTCTCGCCGCCAAACAAGAATCTGCCAACATCGAACTGCACAGCCTAGCCATTACCCGTGCGTTGGCGCACGCCACCACGCAACTAGGGCAAAACCGATGGTGCGCAGGCGACAGTGTGACGCTGGCCGACCTCGCCTTGGTGAGCGCCTTAGTCTATCTCGACTTACGTCTTCCCGAATTGGATTGGCGCACGGCTTACCCGCCACTGTCTGCTTGGTTCAACCGCGCCAGCGCACGCAGCAGCGTACAAACTTCCTTGAAAGAAACCGCATGAAAAACCCGCAAGACAAAACCCAAGATGAATGGCGCGACGAACTCACGCCACAACAGTTTTCTGTGTGCCGTGAACATGGCACTGAACCTGCCTTCAGCGGTGAATACTGGGATTGCCATGACTACGGCGTGTATCGCTGTGTGTGCTGTGGCACACCGTTGTTTGATTCGGAAGCCAAATATGAATCGGGCACGGGTTGGCCTAGTTTTTGGGAGCCCGTGAATAAGGATGCACTGGAATATCGAGACGACGATCCGCTCGGCATGGATCGCATCGAGATTGTGTGTTCGCACTGCGATGCACACCTAGGACACGTATTTGAAGACGGCCCCAAACCCACCGGCATGCGCTATTGCGTCAATTCCACTTCTCTTGCCTTGGATAGAAAATGAAACTCCTGTTCGACTTATTCCCCGTCATTCTTTTCTTCATCGTATTTAAGGTGGCGGGGGTGTATGCCGCAACCGCCACTGCGATGGCCGCCACATTGGTACAAGTAGGTTGGACAAAATACCGCCACGGCAAAGTTGACACCATGCTGTGGGTCAGCTTTGGCATCATCACCGTGTTTGGCGGTGCAACCTTGCTGTTGCACGACGAAAGCTTTATTAAATGGAAACCCACGGTGCTGTACTGGTTCTTTTCTGCCGCCCTGCTACTGTCACCGCTGCTCTTTAAGAAAAACCTAATGCGCACACTACTTCAAGAAAAAATGGTGCTACCCGATGCGGTGTGGAACAACTTAAATCTGGCATGGGGAGTATTTTTTGTTGTGCTCGGCATCGTTAATTTGTATGTCGCGTTTAACTACAGCACCGATGCTTGGGTGAACTTCAAACTATTCGGCGCAACGGGCATGATGCTTGTATTCATCCTCGCACAAGCCGCCCTACTATCGAAGTATGTGGAAGAAGATAAAAAGGAAAACCCATAATGCTGTACGCCATCATGGGCAACGACGTTGCCAACAGCACTGTCAAACGACTAGGCGCGCGCGCCGCTCATCTCGCCCGTTTGCAACAATTACAAGATGAAGGTCGTTTAATTTTGGCTGGACCATTTCCCGCAGTAGATGCGTCCGATCCTGGTGCGGCGGGTTTCACAGGCAGCCTAGTGGTGGCCGAATTCAGTTCACTGGCTGCCGCCGAAGCATGGGCCGCCGCCGACCCTTATGTGGCGGCGGGGGTGTATGCCCAAGTGACCGTACGTCCTTATAAAAAGGTGTTCCCCACCTAAAACCTGTTCGGTTCGCCTGTGCTATATTGCGCGTCGAGCAAAAAACTCACTCATCCACTTAACAACAAAGGAAAGCTACATGAAATTTTCCAAACTCGTTTTGATTAGCGGCTTAATGGCCGCGACGCTGGGCGCACAAGCAGCAGAAGATAAATCTATTGCATTAGTGAACGGCGTGAACATTCCCCAAACCCGTTTAGACTTACGCATCAAAGTAGCAACCACTCAAGGCGGTCAACCTGATTCTCCTGAAATGCGCAAAGCCATTCGCGATGATCTCGTGAACTTGGAAGTGATTTCGCAAGCCGCTGTTAAAGCAGGTTTGGACAAACAACCTGAAACTACGCAGCAAATCGAATTGGCTAGACAGCAAGTGTTGGCGGGTGCTTTTGTGCAGGACTACGCAAAGACACATCCCATCGCTGATGCAGATTTGAAGCAAGAATACGAAGCCTTGAAGATGCGCGTAGGCAACAAAGAATACGAGGTTTCACATATCCTTGTGCAAACAGAGGATGAAGCCAAAGCAGTGGCAAAACGGGTGACAAAAGAAAAATTCGCCAAGGTAGCCAAAGAAAAATCAAACGATCCTGGCTCTAAAGACAAGGGCGGCGATTTGGGATGGACAGTCCCAACCAACTTCGTGCAACCTTTCGGTGAAGCGATTTTGAAGTTGAGCAAAGGTCAATTGAGCGCTCCTGTACAAACTCAATACGGCTGGCACGTTATCCGTTTGGAAGACACCCGCGAATTGAAAGTGCCTACGTTTGAAGAAGTAAAACCCCAATTGGAAAAACGTAAGCAACAAGAAGCCATTCAAAAAACCATCGCTGATATGCGCGACAAAGCTAAAGTCGAATAAGCATTCCAAGGTGGTAATGAAAACGGCGACCAGAGGGTCGCCGTTTTTTTATGCTGCTACTTAATTAATTTGTTGGTGCGAAAGAAGAGACTCGAACTCTTACGCCTTACGGCGCTGGTACCTAAAACCAGTGCGTCTACCAATTCCGCCACTCTCGCATTTTTGAAGTCAGTTCAACTTCAATGGCGCGCATTATAACCGAGTGAAATTTACTTGCCAGAATAATCAAACGGAAAAATCCACTACATAACGTCCTCGCGATGTTCCATTTATAAGCGATGTGCAGGCTGCGGGCAGCTCGGATAAGCCGATTCGATGTGCAATCAGCTCTAATTCTTTAACCTGCAAATCGCCTGCCAAACGTTGCCACATCTGCTGACGCAAGGGCATGGGCGTGGCGGCGGAATCGACGCCCAACAGTTTTACACCCCGCAAAATAAAGGGCAGTACCGTGGTGTGTAATTCAACCCCACCCGCATTACCAAAGCTGGCAATCGCACCTTCTACTTGCATCGTACGGGCAAGCCACGCCAAGGTCTCTCCCCCCACTGCATCCAAAGCGCCAGCCCATTGCCCTTTTTCCAAAGGCCGCTTGCTAGAAAAATCAATCTCACTGCGCAACACAATTTCTTGCGCACCAAGCGAGGTCAAATAATCTGCTTCGCTTGCTTTGCTGGTGAGCGCCACCACGTGATAGCCCAGTTGCGACAGCATGCGCACTGCCAAGCTCCCCACGCCGCCCGTCGCCCCCGTCACGATCACTTTCCCTTTTGCTGGCGTCAGCTCGTTCTGCTCCAAACGATGGATCGCCAATGCGGCGGTGAATCCCGCCGTTCCCAACACCATCGCATCGAACAACGTCAGCCCTGTCGGCAACGGCACAACCCAATCAGTGGGTACGCGCACGTATTCAGCAAAACCGCCGTCGTGTGCCACGCCCATGTCGTAACCAGTCACAAGCACCTCATCACCCACCTTAAAGCGCACATCCTGCGACGACTCCACCACCCCCGATACATCCACGCCACCCACACACGGAAAGCGTCGAATCACCTTACCTGCACCCGTCGCTGCCAAGGCATCCTTGTAATTCACACCAGAGTAGTGTGTGCAAATAACAACCTCACCCGCATCCAAATCATCCAGTGATAACTGAACGAACTTGCCGATGGATTTGGCGTTTTCTTCAAAGATACGAAATGCAGAGAATGAGTTCATAGCGTTGAGTGTGACTGAATGAGTGATACAGAGTGTAATAAAGCCGCAGAGCAATCTGCGGCTTTATTTATTCATCCTCTCTTACTTAAGTCCAACTTACAAATCCAGCAACACCCTACCTGGATATTCCAGCGCTTCTTTAATCGTGCCTAAGAATTGCACGGCTTCACGACCGTCGATAATGCGGTGGTCGTATGACAGTGCAAGATAGTTCATTGGGCGAATAACCACTTGGCCGTTCTCTGCAACGGGACGATCTTTGGTGGCGTGAATGCCAAGGATGGCACTTTGCGGCGGGTTGATGATGGGGGTGGACAGCATAGAGCCAAACACTCCTCCGTTGGTGATAGAGAACGTGCCGCCGCTCAATTCTTCCATGGTCAGTTTGCCGTCTTTGGCACGTGCGGCGAAAGCGGCGATCTGTTTCTCGATGTCCGCCAATGACAATTGGTCGGCATTGCGCAAAATGGGCACGACCAAGCCGCGTTCGCTGCCGATGGCCATGCCAATATCGAAATAGCCGTGGTAGATGACATCGTTGCCATCCACCGAAGCATTGACGATGGGGAATTTTTGTAGCGCCATCACAGCGGCTTTAATGAAGAAGGACGAAAAGCCTAATTTCACGCCGTGTTTTTTCTCAAACGCATCTTTGTATTTGTTGCGTAGCTCAATGACGGGTTGCATGTTCACTTCGTTGAACGTCGTGAGGATGGCCGCGTTCTGTTGCGATTGCAGCAGACGCTCGGCGATGCGTTGGCGGATACGCGTCATCGGAACACGTTGTTCGGCACGCTCACCTACTGGCACGCTCACTGGCGCTGCAACTGGTTGAGCCGCAGGCGCGGACTTACCCGCAAGGGGTACGCCGGTGGGTACCCCGCTGCTCCGCAGCGCCCCTTCCGCAGTTTGTACTGCGCCCAAGACATCTTCTTTGGTCACCAAGCCATGTTTGCCGCTGCCTTGTAGTACCGAAGCATCCACATCATGTTCATGTGCGAGCTTTCTGGCCGAAGGCGAGACCGTAGCTGAACCTGAAGTCGCAGCAATTAGTGGAGCGGCCACGGGTGCGGCGGCTTGCACCACCGCCTCGGTATCAATCTGCGCGATGACTTCGTTGCTCCCCACTTTTGTTCCATTCGCCTTGATAATCTTCACTAACACACCGCTCTTAATGGCGGGCAGTTCGAGCACGACTTTATCAGTCTCAATGTCAATCAGGCTTTCACCCTCCTTCACCGCCTCACCGATTTTTTTGTTCCAAGTAATCAGCGTCGCTTCGGCGACGGATTCGGAGAGTTGCGGTACTTTGACTTCAATGATGCTCATGGTGTGCTCCTGGTTTATTCTTCACATTAAGGTCGGGACGAAAAGCCGCTTCGATGACGGCTTTTTGTTGTTCATTGTGGGTGGCCAAATAGCCAGCAGCAGGCGAGGCAGACGAAGGACGTAGCGCATAGTCGAGACGCATTTCAGGGCGCATTTGACGCAACAAATAATGCTGAATTCGATGCCAAGCGCCTTGATTGCCCGGCTCTTCTTGACACCACACCACTTCCGTCGTGCGTGGATAAAGTTCGATTTGTGCAGCAAATTCGGCATGTGGGAAGGGATACAGTTGCTCCAAGCGCAGGATGGCAACGTCTTCGATATTTTTCTCGCGCCGATATTTAAGCAGGTCGAAATACACCTTGCCGCTGCACACGACAATGCGCTTGATGTTGGCAGGCTTAAGCGCGTCCACTTCAGGCAGCACCGCTTGGAAGCCGCCTTTTTCAAACAGCTCCAAGGGAGAAGCCGCATCTTTGCTGCGCAACAAGCTTTTGGGCGTGAACACAATGAGTGGCTTACGTTGCGGGCGCAGCATTTGGCGGCGCAACAAATGAAAAATTTGCGCCGAGGTGGAGGGAATGCACACTTGAATGTTGTAGTCGGCGCACAGTTGCAAATAACGCTCAATACGACCTGATGAGTGTTCTGGCCCTTGGCCTTCATAGCCATGTGGCAACAGCATGGTGAGACCACACAAGCGCCCCCACTTGGCTTCACCCGAAGCGATAAATTGGTCAATCACCACTTGCGCACCATTCGCGAAGTCACCAAATTGACCTTCCCAAATCGTCATCGTTTCGGGTTCAGCCGTGGCATAACCATATTCAAAACCGAGCACGGCTTCTTCTGACAAGATGGAGTCAATCACTAAAAAGTCTGCTTGGTCGGGGGCGATTTTTTGCAAGGGAATGTGATAACCCAAATCGAACTGCACGCGATTTTGGTCATGCAATACGGCATGCCGATGGAAGAATGTACCGCGTCCACAATCTTCACCTGACAAGCGAATGGGATAACCTTCTGTGACCAAGCTGGCATAGGCTAAATTTTCGGCCATCCCCCAATCCAAAGCCAACTCGCCTTTGCCCATGGCAATGCGATCGGTGATAATTTTTTCAACCCGCGAGTGCAATTTGAAATTGTCGGGAATAGCGGTCAGGCGTTCGGCCAATTGCTGCAAACGCGCGCGCGGCACAGTCGTATTTACCACCACATTCCATGCCACATCAGTTTTGTATTTCGACCAATTAACGCCAAACTCCATCGGTTGCCATGGCAAGGCAGAATCCAAAGGGTCGCGCCCTTCATCCATCGCCAAGCGGTACGCCGCCATCATGGTGTCAGGCTCATCGTCGGCCACCACGCCTTGCTGCACGAGGCGCTGCGCATATAAGGCGCGCGTGCCAGGATGCTGATTCACAAAACGATACATAAACGGCTGCGTAACCAATGGCTCATCCTGTTCGTTGTGTCCCAACTTGCGGAAGCACACCATATCAACCACCACGTCTTTGCCAAATTGCATACGAAAATCCAGTGCAATTTCTGTTACCAGCATGACCATCTCTGGATCATCTGCGTTCACGTGAAAAATAGGGGCTTCAACAATTTTGGCTACGTCGGTGCAATACAACGACGACCGTGCATCGCGCGCATCCGAAGTGGTAAAACCAATTTGGTTATTGATCACAATATGCACGGTACCGCCAGTACGATAGCCTCGTGTTTGCGATAGGTTAAAGGTTTCCTGATTCACCCCCTGCCCCGCAAAAGCGGCATCACCATGCAACAAAATAGGCAATACTTGAGCACCATGTTTATCTTTACGCCGATGCTGACGCGCGCGGACCGAACCTTCTACAACCGGATTCACAATTTCCAAATGCGAAGGATTGAATGCCAACGTAAGGTGCATTGAGCCACCAGGTGTCGCAATATCGGAAGAAAAACCTTGATGGTATTTCACATCCCCCGATGCCAGATGTTCCGTATGAATACCATCGAATTCAGCGAATAACACTTTAGGTAATTTACCCAACGTGTTCACCAACACATTCAACCGACCACGATGCGCCATCCCAATAACGGACTCTTTCACTCCTTGCTCACCCGCACGTTGCAACAAATGATCCAGCAGCGGAATTAAGGTGTCACCGCCTTCCAGTGAAAAACGTTTTTGCCCCACATACTTGGTGTGCAAATAGCGCTCCAACCCTTCTGCTGCGGTAAGGCGCTCCAAGATGTGCTTCTTAAATTCAGCGGAGTAATGCGGCTCGCCCCCCACGCCCTCTAGGCGCGCTTGTATCCAGCGTTTCTCGGCAACGTTGCTGATGTACATGTACTCCGCCCCTACGCTGCTGCAATAAATACGTTTGAGACGTTGCAAAATTTCACGCAATGTCATGCGCGCACCACCCACCAATGAGCCAGTGAAAAAAGTGCTTTCCATGTCCACTTCGTTCAACCCGTAATAGGCTGGGTTTAGCTCCACCACATCTGGTTTTACGTGACGCTTGAGCGGATCAAGCTCGGCAACACGCACGCCTAAAAAACGATGCGCGTTGATTAATTGAAGGACGGAAGCTTGTTTGCGCGCTTCTTCTGCATGCCCCGTGGTTTCCGGCTGGCGCTGTGCCAAAGCAAGGAAGCCTTGTTGAATCGGACTGTGCGCAACATCTTGCTGGGTGTTGGCGGTTTGCAGCGTGTCAAAATACGTACGCCACTCTACAGGTACGCTATTAGGGCTACGCAGATAATCTTCATACAGCCCTTCGACGAATACATTGTTAGCGCCAAACAACAGCGATGTGTTTTGCATGTTGCGCAAATAAGTATTTTCTGGGGCAGTCATGGTTTTCTCTGAAGGGCTCAACGTTTTTTGATGGACACAAAATCACGACGCACTGCACCGCGATACAGCTGACGTGGGCGACCGATTTTATGGTCAGCATCGGCAATCATTTCGTTCCATTGCGACACCCAACCGATAGTACGAGCAACCGCGAAAATTACCGTGAACATGTTGAGCGGAATGCCAATAGCACGCAGCACGATGCCGGAATAGAAATCTACGTTCGGGTACAACTTACGCTCGATGAAGTAAGGATCGTTCAGCGCGCTCTTTTCCAATTCCATCGCCAAGGCGAACAGCTTGTCGTTGCCAAGGTTCAACTCTTTCAATACTTCGTAACAGGTTTGGCGCATCACCGAGGCACGCGGGTCCATGTTCTTGTACACGCGGTGACCGAAGCCCATCAGTTTGTACTTCTTGTCCTTCACACCTTGCACATACTCGGCGACGCGCGATGGATCACCAATCTCTTCTAGCATCTTCAAGGCGGCTTCGTTCGCCCCACCGTGCGCAGGTCCCCACAAAGCGGCAATGCCAGAAGCAATACAGGCGAATGGGTTCGCACCACTGGAACCCGCCAAGCGTACCGTCGAGGTCGAAGCATTTTGCTCGTGGTCAGCATGCAAAATTAAAATACGCTCTAGCGCACGCACCAAGATGGGATTGGGCACGTACTCCTCTGCGGGCGTAGCAAACATCATGTACATCAAATTTTCAACGAAACTAAATTTGTTTTTAGGATAAACGAACGGTTCACCAATGTTGTATTTGTGGGTCATCGCAGCGATGGTGGGAACTTTTGCTAACAAGCGCTGCGCTGAAATTTCACGATGTTGCGCATTATTGATGTCGAGCGAATCGTGATAGAACGCAGACAACGCCCCCACCACGCCCACCATCACTGCCATCGGATGCGCGTCACGGCGAAAGCCGCTAAAAAAGCGCGCCAGTTGATCATGCACCATGGTGTGATGTGTGATGTTGGAAACAAATTCAGACTTTTGTGCGGCGGTAGGCAGTTCGCCGTTCATCAAAAGATAGCAAACCTCAAGAAAATCGGACTGCTCCGCCAACTGTTCGATGGGATAGCCTCGGTAGTAAAGCAAGCCTGCGTCTCCGTCGATGAAGGTAATTTGCGAGGTGCAACTGGAGGTGGCGAAAAAAGCGGGGTCGTAAGTAAATACGCCCAATTTGCTCAAGGCGCGAATGTCGATGACGTCGGGACCGAGTGTGCCAGATAAGATGGGTAATTCAATACTGCGACCGTCGTCCAAGGTGAGTGTAGCCATTCGCGCTTTTTCCATGATGCCCTCGCTTAATTCAAACTGCTTTTAACCATTCCAACACCTCGCTTTGATAGGCGTGGGTCGGTGCTTTGCTACCTGTAATCAAATCCCAGAAATGGGTATCGGGTAAATCTAACAACTCATCGAAGATGATGCGCTGGTCATTATTTAGTTGCGCATAGCGCTGCTCAATAAATCGTCCCAGCACAATATCCAACTCCAACAGTCCGCGCCGACAGCGCCAACGCATGCGCTGCAACTCGACAGAATTTTCATTACTCATACTGCGCGCTTCACCATCATGTCTTTGATCTTGCCGATGGCTTCTGTCGGGTTCAGCTCTTTCGGACACACATCCGCGCAATTCATGATGGTGTGGCAACGGAATAAACGGTACGGATCTTCCAAATTGTCCAATCGCGCCGCCGCATCTTGGTCTCGCGTATCCGCAATGAAACGATACGCCTGCAACAACCCTGCGGGCCCCACAAATTTATCTGGATTCCACCAGAATGATGGGCACGCTGTGGTGCAACATCCGCACAATATGCACTCATATAAACCATCTAAAGCAAGGCGTTCTTTAGGTGATTGCAAGCGTTCAGTTTCGGGCGGCGGATCGTTATTCACCAAATACGGCTTGATGGAGTGGTACTGCTTAAAGAACTGCGTCATATCCACGATCAGATCGCGAATCACTGGCAAACCCGGCAAGGGGCGAATTTCAATCGGTTGTTTCAGTGACGATAGCGAAGTGATACAGGCCAAGCCGTTGCGACCATTGATATTCATTGCGTCGGAGCCACACACGCCTTCGCGGCAAGATTTGCGGAAGCCCAAGCTGTCGTCTTGCTTGCGCAACATCATCAAAGCATCCAGCAACATGGCATCGCCTGATTCCATGTTTAACTCGAAGTCCTGCATGTAAGGCGCAGCATCCACATCAGGGTTGTAGCGGTAGATTCTAAATTTCATCGCCGACTCCTTAATAAACACGCGCTTTGAGCGGGAAGGTTTCAACGGTCAGCGGCTTCAGGCGCACCGGCTTGTAATCCAGACGGTGTCCTTCGCTGTAATAAAGAGAGTGCTTGAGCCAATTTTTGTCATCCCGCGCTTGGAAGTCTTCGCGTGCATGCGCGCCGCGACTTTCTTTGCGCGCTTCGGCAGCGGTCATAGTGGCTTGTGCAACTTCGATGAGGTTGTCTAGTTCCAATGCTTCCACGCGCGCGGTGTTGAACACTTTGCTCTTATCGGTAATTTCTGTGCGGCGCACACGCTCCGCCACTTCACGAATTTGCTGCACCCCTTCCGCCAATAAATCTGGAAAACGGAATACACCGCAGTGTGTTTGCATAGTCTTACGCATGGCATCGCCCACATCCGCGACACGTTCGCCATTTTTCTGATTTTCCAGTCGTGCCAAGCGTGCCAAAGGCTTGTCCGCCGCATCTGCGGGAAGCGCTTTAGGATGCGGATTGTTTTTCAAATCTTCAATAATCTGCCGTGCTGCTGCGCGACCAAATACGACGAGATCAAGCAAAGAGTTACATCCCAAGCGGTTTGCACCATGTACAGAGACGCAAGCACATTCACCCACAGCATAAAATCCTTGCACCACGACATCAGGGGCTGTGCCTTGCGGGGCGACCACTTGCCCGCGATAGTTGGTGGGGATGCCGCCCATCATGTAATGCGCGGTGGGCACCACAGGAATCGGCGCTTTAGAGGGATCAACATGAGCGAATTTCAAGGCGATGTCACGAATGCCTGGCAGACGATGACGAATCACTTCGTCACCTAGATGATCTAACTTGAGCAACACATGGTCGCCGTTTGGACCGCAACCACGACCTTCTTTAATCTCGGTTGCCATCGCGCGCGACACCACGTCGCGGCTTGCCAAGTCTTTAGCATTCGGCGCGTAACGCGGCATAAAACGTTCGCCCTCTTTATTCACTAGATAGCCGCCTTCACCGCGCACACCTTCGGTAATCAACACGCCTGCACCATGCACACCCGTGGGGTGAAATTGAAAGAATTCCATGTCTTCCAGTGGAATACCTGCACGTGCCGCCATGCCTAGTCCGTCACCTGTATTGATGTAGGCATTGGTGCTAGCAGAGAAGATGCGCCCTGCGCCGCCCGTGGCAAACAAGGTTGCGCGCGCTTGCAGAATCATCACTTCCGACGTTTCGATTTCCATCGCCACCACACCGAGCACATCACCGTCTTGGTCGCGAATTAAATCGAGTGCCATCCATTCCACAAAAAAGTTGGTATTCGCTTTGACGTTTTGTTGATACAAGGTATGCAGCAAGGCGTGTCCCGTGCGATCGGCAGCGGCGCAAGCGCGTGGCACAGGTGTTTTGCCAAAGTCTTGCATGTGTCCGCCAAAGGGTCGCTGATAAATTTTGCCGCTATCCAAGCGATCAAAAGGCATCCCAAAATGTTCCAGCTCATAAACAACTTCTGGGGCATTGCGACACATGTATTCGATGGCGTCTTGATCGCCCAAATAGTCTGACCCTTTGACGGTGTCATACATATGCCACAGCCAGTTGTCTTCGTTCACATTGCCTAGCGAAGCGGCAATACCGCCTTGTGCCGCTACGGTGTGTGAGCGAGTGGGAAATACTTTTGAAAGCACCGCCACCTTCAGCCCTGCTTCAGACAAGGCAAGTGCCGCGCGCATCCCCGCACCACCTGCGCCCACTACTACAACATCAAATGTTCTTTTCGTGATTGCCATTACATGCCCCAGAGAATTTGTACAGACCAGATTGCATAAAGGATGAGCGCCAGAATAACCAGCACGTGAATAAGCAAGCGGATGCTGGCGGGCTTCACATAATCCATCACGATGTCACGCACGCCAATCCAGGCGTGATAAAAAAGGCTCAACAGAAACAGCAGTGAGAAAGTGCGCATGAGATTGCTAGAAAATAGCGCCAACCACGTGTCATATCCGAACGCGGATTGGTACAGCAATTGCGCCACAACAACGACCACAAATATCGCCATCACCAACGCGGTCACGCGCTGCACCAACCAATCGCGCAATCCGTAATGCGCACCTGTTACCACTCGATTCACCATACCATCACCCCCAACACCAGCGTCAGCATGAGGCTGACAAATAACACCCAACGACTCGCTGCACGTGCCAACGCAACACTGGGTAGCCAATGCAAATCAATCGCGAGGTAACGCAACCCCGCGCAGAAGTGATGCAGGAACGCCCACATCAATCCCAGCAACATCAATTTCAAAATGGGGTGCGCCAGTTGCTCGGTCAGATTCGTGTAAGTTTCTATCGAGCGCAGACTTTGATCGAACATCCATAACAGCAGTGGCAAAGCTAAAAATAACAGTGCGCCACTCGCACGGTGGAGGATCGACACATAGCCTGAAAGGGGGAGTTTGATGAGATGTAGGGCGAGATGTTTAGGACGGGATTTGTTCATTTTTTCTTCTCATCTGTTGCCAAAAATTCAATGGGGCAATCCTACACCTGTGCGTAGCGAGTGCAAAGCAATCGGACTATGATGTGCATGAAATTTAATACTCATGCATTCAATTTCCAATACTGCTTGTCGCTATACTCTTTGCGAGCCATTCAATTTTTCAACTTAACGTGAGGTCACCATGAAAGCCCCTATCCGCGTCGCCATAACAGGTGCAGCAGGTCAAATCGGTTACAACATGCTGTTTCGCATCGCCAACGGCGATATGTTGGGGCACGAGCAGCCCATCATTTTGCAATTGCTAGACATCACTCCCGCACAACAAGCACTGCGTGGGGTAGCGATGGAATTGGAAGATTGCGTGTTTCCGATGCTGCAACAAATCATCACCACCGATGATCCGCGCATTGCATTTCGAGATGCCGAAGTTGTACTAATGGTAGGCGCTAAACCACGCGGCAAAGGCATGGAGCGCAAAGATTTACTAGAAGCGAATGGCGCGATTTTCACTGAACAAGGGCGCATCCTAAATGAAGTGGCTGCACGTCATGTCAAGGTGTTGGTGGTGGGCAATCCTGCCAACACTAACGCACTCATTACCATGAGAAATGCACCCGATCTCGATCCGCGCAATTTCAGCGCCATGATGCGTCTCGACCACAACCGAGCCATTGCGCAAGTAGCACTCAAACTTTTCCAGCCCATCAATGACATCAAAAAAATGGTGATTTGGGGCAACCATTCAGGTACGCAATATCCTGATTTATCGCATTGTGAAATACGCGGACGCAAGCTGCTAGATGTACTTCCCGACGCAAAGTGGGTAGAGGCAGAATTCATTCCTACCGTACAAAAACGTGGCGCTGCTGTCATTGAAGCGCGCGGTTTAAGCAGTGCTGCCAGCGCCGCCAACGCCGCCATCTCGCACATGCACGATTGGCTGTTGCGCTCACACCATAACGATTGGGTGACGATGAGTGTGCCATCCGACGGCAGCTACGGCATCCCCGAGGGCGTGATGTATGGCTTCCCTGTCACCTGCCGCAACGGTCACTACACCATCGTACAAGGCCTGCCGATTGGCGAACTCGGTCACAAACACATGATGGATAGTTACGCTGAATTGCTCGCCGAACGCGAGCTAGTGAAACATCTGCTGGGTTAAAGTTTTACTACGCGGGCAAAGCCGCCGCCTTCGGTGCGAAAGTTGGTGGTTTGCCCTTGGTAAAGTCGAGCGCACATAAGTTGAATGTGGCTGTTGTAGACGTAGCAACGCAGGTCATATTTGAGTGCCGCTGTCTCGCCATTTTTTAGAGATACGGCACACTCTCCGGGCAGTGCCAGCCGTTGCGCCACGTAATCCGCCTGCATAATTTCCTCAAACACGCGCTTGGTTAATTTGTCACCGCGATACGCACCTTTGCTGCCATAGCCGCTCATCGGCTTAAAGAACCATTGTTTGCGCTCTGCCCACCATATGCCTGCGGCATCGCCCCGCACAATTTTCGTTTGCGGGATGCCGCGTAACAAAATTTCAATGGTGGCAGGGGCAATGCCTGCCTCCAACAAAGCCGCTCCATCCGTCAACCTTGCCAGCTGGCGCTTATCTGCATAGCGTTGGTGATGAGTGGGGTTAGGCGTGAGCACCAACTGTTGTGCATTCCATGCTTCACGCAAATGAGCGGTGTGTCGCAAATCAAAATCGGTGAGGCGGTTGTAAATCAAATCAACGCGCTGATCTTGGTAATAGATTCCTTCACTGCGTAAATGCAATTCATTGGGCTCAACAATCACAGTGTGAATCCCGGCCTGCTCAAACAACTTCTGCGCCAGTAAAAATTCCGCGTAAAGAAATTGCGCAGCAGGTTGCTCATCCACAATCGCAATGCATTTCAGCGGCGCATCACCACGCACCAGGCGCCACTCATGGCGAAACATTTCCAAAAATTCAGCTTGAATCGCGCTTGCCTGTTGCGGCTCAAGCAGCAAGGTATTCAAAAATGCACCGCCCGCATTGGTATTGATTTCGATGAGGTGCGCGCCCTCGACATTCAGGTGAAAATCGTAGCCGTAAAAAACACCCAGCGCTGCGTCTTGATTCGGCACAGCCAGTGCCTCTTCTACCGCTGCTATGACGGTGCGCATTTGCTCCACATGGCTGACAGAAACGGACACCGTTGTCGCTGCAAAAAGATGCGCATGTGCTGCGGTCAGTGCGGCTTGGAATGCTGAACTCTGCTGACGAATCGCAGAGTGGAGTGTTGTTGCATCAACCACCTAACAAGCCCTTCTTCAAATCATCTTGAACGGGTTTAGTACCCAGCCACACTTTCAGCAAGGCGCGATTAAAAGCCGCGCCTGCAATCGTGCCGCGCGCCACTCCATTCACACTCACCGTTGTGCCGCTGCTTGGCTGATAGTCGAGCGTAATGAGATCTCCTTTATTTACTTCTTTTACTGCACCAAATAGTTGCGCCATTTGCTTCAACTGCGGTGCGATCGCCACCATCTCATCGTGACTATGATTCGCCTCAATCGCTTCACTGAATGCACCATACAACTTGTCACTATCCAAGTTGCGCAACATGTGTAGTGCAATGCGATGCGCCACTTCTTCCGCAATAACAGACTCACCCGACTTTTGCTTTTGTGGAAGATACAGCGCGGCAACGTAAATTTTGAAGAAGTATTTGGTGCGCAAGCCTGCACCGTTCAAGTGCAAAATCGTTGTGCCTACGTTCGCCTCTGGTTCGGGCGTTACGCCGGCCACTTCTATTGCCTGCACATTCCAGGTCAACAGCAAGCCCAACAATCCCAATGATAGTTTGTTCAAATCAGTGTCCTCAAAATAATTTTTAGTTCAAGCCGAGCATGTCTTTTTTAAGACTTTTCTCAACGGGATTCTCGCCCAACCAAATTTTCAACAGTGCCCGATTCACGTCCGCGCCTTCCACCACACCACGCTCTTTACCATTGATAATGACCTTGGTGCCAATCGCAGGTAAGTAATCAAGGAAGATGGTATCGCCGGGGCTAACGCCGGATACCGAATCGAAAATAGCGAAGAATTTTTTCATCCCCCCATCCAACGCAGCCAATTCTGCCGCGCTGTGATTTTCTTCAAGCCCCTTCTTAAAGGCGTCGAGTAGCTTGGCTGATTTCATACCGTACAGCATGTGCAATGCCACACGCTTCACACCCTTATCCGTCAACACCACCTCTGCGCTGGTCATTCTCGATTCCAAATACAGCGCACCCACATACACATCAATAATCACTTTGGTGCGCGTACCCGCACCGTTCAACTGCAAACTATGCCCGCTCACCTGCGCCGCTTCGGCCACGCGCACATCCGCCACATCGCGTGCATTTACGTTCAAGCTCAACAGCAACCCGCATACCACCCATAAAATTTTATTCATTGCGCTTCCTCTCAATTAAAGTGCCTCAAACACCCCAGCCGCCCCCATCCCCGTGCCGATGCACATGGTCACGATGCCATATTTTTGCTTGTGCCGACGCAGCCCGTGCAACAGCGTCGCGGTGCGGATTGCAC
>JAVHQJ010000378.1:0-6239 GCA_036171075.1 Sideroxydans sp.
CACCATTCATTAAGACCAGCCATTGGCTTGTTAGGAACTGCAAGCTTAATTTTCGCCGTTCATCCTAAAGTCCGACTTCAGATTAACGGAGGTGTGTAATAACCACTTCACAATATAGACTTATATTGTCTGTATGGATTTACAGCTTGAGTCGTTATTCCGCTGTAATGACGGACTTTTCAGATATTGATTCGTGTAGTTGAAAGTTGAGTTAACAAAATTTTTTCAAATCTAAAATTTTTTAGGAGGCTCCAAATGTCAAACGATGAAGTGTTCTTCAAGTGGTCTCCCGACTATAGCGTCAACATCAAAGCCATCGATCAACAGCATCAAGAGTTGGTCAACATACTCAATAGGCTATTTATCGCAATTTTCAAGCGCGAAGGGGACAAGGCCATTGCAGGAATATTGGATGCGTTGATGAGTTACACGCAGACACACTTTGCGCTGGAAGAGCGATTGATGCAATTGGCGAAATATAAAGATTTTGAAGCGCATAAAGTGGAACACAAAAAGCTCATCGAACAACTAGACAATCTTTGCAAAATGCATCTTCTAGAAGAGAAATCTATCTACTTTGAAATGCTAAAGTTTCTTAAAACTTGGCTCAAAGAGCACATTGTTGGTGTCGATACAAAATACAGCATTGCGTTGCAGCAGGCAGGCTTTTCAATGGACGCATGGGAGCAGGAAGCTAATGCAGCGTTTTCTGCCATAGCTGAAAAAACTGGACGCTGGTGGAGAATGTAAGCGGAAGATGTAGGTGCATTAGAATTAATTAGCTCATATTCCTGTGGTGCGAATTTTGACTCAAGCCATAACTTACTATTTGGAGACGAAAAAGTGCAAAGCCCTGCAAATTGTGCTTTGCACTAGCTGGTAGTCATAAATTCGCATCGTTTTCTCCCAATAGCAAGTAGCTATGGGCTTGTTTCTTTGATGCGAATTAGGCCAGCTCGATTAAGCCGTTACACGGCTATTAACTCTAACGCATCCCCCTGAAAAACCACGCCCTCCCAACCGTACTGGATGAAGTTGCGGATGTTTTGATGGTCGCTGCTGTGCGGATGCTGCAATACGTCTTCGCGGTAATACGCGCCGAAGCATTGCAAGGTCTGTTGCGGTGTGAGTTTGTGAAGTTTGGCGAACGAGAAGAGTTTGCATGAGCCGTTATTTTGCCCAGCCTCATTTTTTAGTTCGCCATTGCGGAACGCGGTGTGGGTGAAGTTGTAGTGCGTGTCGATTATCGCGATGCTGTCTTGGAAGTTGATGTTGTTAGGGGTGGTGGTGAGGCTGTGTAGGAATTTTTTCATGTGGACGTTCTGTTGCGGTCTTAATTCACTGCGTTAATTTTTCAATTGCTTTGCGTTGTTCTTCAGCTTGTTTTTCTTGTTCGGCAGCAGCAGCTTTGGCTTGGTCGAGGACTTGGCGCTCTTCTTGGAAAATTTTCGGTGCGGGTGTGGGTTCGGTTTTACTGTCGCACGCGGTGAGGAGTAATAGGGCGCAGGTGGCGGCGAAGTAGGGAAGGTGCGTCATGCTGGCGAGTGAATTAAATGCGACCACTGTCTTGATCGTGACCGTGTTTTTTATACAGCCAAGACATGATGCTGATGAGGAGGACACCGAATACGGTGATGATGATGTTCATGGAAAAATCTAGTTTATCCAGCAACGCATACAGACCGAGCATGAGGAAGATGCTGATGTTCTCGTTGAAGTTTTGCACGGCGATGGAGCGCCCCGCACCCATCAGTAAGTGGCCGCGATGTTGCAACAGTGCGTTCATGGGGACGACGAAAAAACCCGCCAAAATGCCAATGCCGATGAGCAACAGAATAGCCACCAGTGGGCTGCTGACGATAATCATCGAGAGTACCAAGATACCCATGCCGATACCCATTGGAATGACTTTGACGGCATGTTCCAATTGCACAAAACGGGCAGCGAGGATAGAGCCAATGGCGATGCCGACGGCGACCCATGCGGTGAGTTTGGCAGCCTCGCCGATGCTGTAATGCAAGGCGACAGCCGCCCATGCCAAGACTAATAAACGCAACGTTGCGCCAGCGCCCCAAAATAAAGTGGTGACGGCAAGTGACACTTGTCCCAAGGGGTCTTTCCATAATAATTTTAAGCAATGCGCAAAATCTTTGATGAGGAAGATAGGGTTGCGATTTAACGGTTTGTGTTCAATGGCGACTTGTGGAATGTACAAGTTGAACATGGCCGCCAAGAGGTAAATAAAGAAGGTGATGAAAATTGCTAATTCCGCCGCGCTAACAAAAGCGGGCAGATTGAGCGAAGCCAGGATGCTGTGCGCGATGCTTGGCGTGATGAGCATGCCGCCCAAGACAGCCCCTAGAATGATGGCGGCGACAGTTAAGCCTTCCATCCAACTGTTCGCCCACACCAAGCGGTCGGGCGGCAGGTACTCGGTCAAGATGCCGTACTTGGCCGGCGAATAAGCCGCCGCTCCCAAGCCTACCAAGGCATACGCCAGTAGCGGATTTATCCCAATCAACATCGCCAAGCAGCCCAGCATTTTGATGGCGTTGCTGATAAACATGACGCGCCCTTTGGACAGCGAATCAGCAAAAGCGCCCACGAAGGGCGCAAGCAATATGAAAGAGATGATGAAGGCTTGTTGCAGCACGGGCGTCTGCCAGCTGGGCGCGTGAACCTGCTTGAGCAACGCAATGGCAGCGAATAACAGCGAGTTGTCGGCGAGCGCGCTAAAAAATTGCGCCGCGAGAATGATGTAGAAGCCGCGTTTCACGATTTAGAATTGTTTGGAGGACGGCGTTTTATAACATGAAATATCGGGTGCGATATTAAATTTATTCCGAAAAAGCATCCGGTTTCACTCCCTCCCAACTTCCCGCTGACGTGCTTGGCGTGAGCTTGTCGAAGCGAGGGATTGAAGGGCGGGCTGTACTGTTCCTGCGTTTTTCAAAACGCACTATAAGCAAGCCCTGCTATCATTCGCGCCAATTAAAAATAGGCTCACATCCATGCCCCGTCCCATTCATGCCCACATTGACCTTGCCGCGCTAAAAAATAATTTGCGTGTGGTGCGTCGTCACGCGTCAGCCAAGGTGATGGCGGTGGTAAAGGCGAATGCCTATGGACATGGTTTGCTGCGCATTGCCAGTGCCTTAAGCGAGGCAGAGGGGTTGGCTTTGCTAGATGTGCGCGATGCCATTACCTTGCGCGACGCGGGATTCCGACAAACTATTTTGCTGCTCGAAGGGTTTTTCTCCCAAGACGATGTGCCGCTGTTTGCGGAATATGAGCTGACGGCGGTCATTCACTCGCAGCAGCAGCTTGCTTGGTTGGATGCTTATCCGCGTAAAAATGGTTTGTCGGTGTGGCTCAAAATCAACACGGGCATGAACCGACTGGGGTTTATGCCTGCCGATGTGCCCACCGTGATGGAGCGTTTGAAGTCGCATCGCGCGGTGCGTGAGGTGACCTTGATGACGCACTTTGCACAGGCAGATGAAGCGGTGGGTGTTGCAAAACAGCTGGAATTATTCAATCACATTACCGCGTCTTCTCACGCGCCGCGCTCCTTGGCGAATTCGGCCGCTCTCTTGCGTTATCCCAATACGCATGCGGATTGGGTGCGTCCTGGCATCATGCTTTACGGCAGCTCGCCGTTCGCGGATGTCAGCGCGAATGAATTGGGCTTGCAAGCGGTGATGAATTTGAGCAGCGAACTTATTTCCGTGCGCGAGTTGCGTAGCGGTGATTGCGTGGGTTATGCGGCGAGCTTCCGTGCGGACAATACAATGCGCATCGGCACGGTGGCCTGTGGCTATGCCGACGGCTATCCGCGTCATGCACCCACCGGCACGCCCATCTTGGTGAATGGCAAACGCACGCGTACTTTAGGGCGTGTGTCGATGGATATGTTGGCGGTGGACTTGAGTGACATACCCGATGCGCAAGTAGGTAGCCGCGTGGTGCTATGGGGAGCGGGTATGCCTGTGGATGAGGTGGCGCAGGCGGCAGGCACAATCAGTTACGAATTGCTGTGCGCCTTGGCGCCGCGCGTGTCAGTGAGTGATTGATTCCGTCATTGCGCCTGTATGCAGAGATAGTGCGACTTTGTGCAGGGCTTCCGCACTCAAATCATTAAGCGCAATTTTCTGCGCTGTATTCAGCAACGTGAAATGCTTCACCGTCGAGCGCCCATAACTGGGGTCGTAATGCAGGGTCAGTAATTCTCTGACGAGTTGTTCAAACGCCCCCGCACTAATCAGTGCCTTCCAATTTTCAAGTTGCTGGTAGCCGTGAAAAGGCAGCAGCACTTGCAACTTTTCGATGAGCGATTCGGGGTCGTCCAAGAAATGGTGATAGTCCGTGAGTAATAATTTTTCGCGCGCGTCCATTGAGGTTTCTAGCTGCACGCATGGGCTGCCATGCATGGCATTCACCAGCGCAGTGGGCAGTGTGATGCGGCCTATTTTGTTGCTTTCTGCTTCGATAAATACGGTTTGATTCGCATCAAAACTGTGCAGTTTTTGCAGCAGCAAGGTGTCGAACATTTTGGGCGAGGGCTGGGGGTTAAGCGGAATGCCGCCCAACACCGAACCACGATGTTGCGCCAACACTTCAAGGTCTAGCACTTGCGCGCCACTATTTGCCAAGGCATCTAACAAGCGACTTTTCCCCGAGCCAGTAGCGCCACAGATGACGCGGAAGTTGAGTGTGGCGGGCAGCGCTTGTAATTGATGCAACACCTCGCGCCGATACACTTTGTAACCGCCTTCTAGCTTGTGTGCCGCCCACCCCACTTGCGCGAGGATGATGCTCATCGCCCCGCTGCGTTGTCCGCCGCGCCAGCAATAGATGAGTGGTGTCCAAGATTTGGGTTTGTCATGAAAGCGCGTTTCTAAATGATAGGCGATGTTCTTTGCCACCATCGCTGCCCCCACTTTACGCGCCTCAAAGGGGGATACTTGCTTGTATAACGTGCCCACCGTGATGCGTTCTTCATTGCTAAAAACAGGGCAGTTAATGGCGCCGGGGATGTGGTCGTCGGCAAACTCGGCAGGCGTGCGCACATCAATGATTTCGTCAAAATCATGAAGCTGTGATAGTTTCGCGGTTCTAAATAACATACGCAGTGGAGTAAATGTGTCTGAAATTAAATTGACCCGATTGTCGCACGGTGGCGGATGCGGCTGCAAAATCGCCCCTGCTTTATTGCAAGAGATTTTAGGTGCGGCTAAAGCAAAACTACCTTTCCCTGATTTATTGGTAGGCACCGAGACCAGCGACGACGCGGCGGTGTATCGCTTGAACGACGAGCAAGCCATCATCGCCACCACCGATTTTTTCATGCCCATCGTGGACGATCCTTTCGACTTCGGGCGCATCGCTGCGACCAATGCCATCTCCGACATCTATGCTATGGGCGGCACGCCCATCATGGCACTCGCCATCGTGGGGATGCCCATCGACAAGTTATCCCCCGAGACGATTCGTAAGATATTGCAGGGCGGTGAAGCCGTGTGTGCTGCTGCGGGCATCCCCATCGCGGGCGGACATTCCATTGACTCGCAAGAGCCGATTTATGGGTTGGTCGCACTGGGCGTGGTGCATCCAAAACGCGTTAAGAAAAACAGCGACGCACAAGCGGGGGATGTGTTGATTCTCGGCAAAGGGTTGGGCGTGGGCGTATTAGCGGCGGCGCTGAAAAAAGAAATTTTGTCGGATGCAGGCTATCAACAACTCATCACCACCACCACGCAGTTGAATAAAGTCGGCAGTGACTTGTCGGCAATGCCCGAGGTTCATGCACTCACGGATGTGACGGGCTTCGGTTTGCTAGGCCATCTTTTAGAAATCTGTCGTGGCTCGGGATTAGGCGCACACGTGTCCTTCAATCAAGTGCCCGTGTTATCTGAAGCATTGCCTTTGGTGCAACAAGGCATCGGGCCCGGCGCAATCACACGCAACTTGGCGAGCTATGGATGTGATGTGGACTTTGCGCCAAATTTAGAAGAATGGAAGCAACGCCTATTAGCCGATGCACAGACAAGTGGGGGATTGTTGGTATCGGTTGCGCCGAGTGCCGTGTCTAGCGTGCTCACCTGTTTCCGTGAAGCAGGTTTTGCACAGACTGCTGCGATGGGTAATTTGCAGCAAGGTAAAGCGCGCGTGGCGGTCGTTTAATTTGGTGTCCTCGACAGGAATCGAACCTGTAATTGCCCCTTAGGAGGGGGCGGTTA
>JAVHQJ010000379.1:0-1316 GCA_036171075.1 Sideroxydans sp.
TGTGACTGGATCGAGCTGCACTTGTCTTCCTATAAGCCTGAGCGGCCGCTTGGCGCGAGGCTCTCTCAAGGCCTGGTCAATCAGAATCTGGAACGGCTCACTTACCCCAACGGTTATTTTGACATTGTGATCACCAGCGATGTCATGGAGCACGTCAGGCTCGATGGCAAGGCGCATGGAGAAATCGCGCGTGTTTTGCGACCAGGCGGGGCATACCTGTTTACGGTGCCGCACAACTGGGAATGGGAGCGCAACCTGATCCGTGTCAGGATTGACGATCCGGATCGGCCTGACACGGACGTCCAGGTGATGGAACCTGAATACCACGGGGACGCAAACGGCGGGGGCCAAGGCATTCTTGCCTATCGGGCCTATGGTCGCGAGCTTGCCCAACAGTTGGCCGTGTCGGGCCTGACGCTGGCCTATGAAAAAAACGATTTTCCCGGGCTGGGCATATTGAACACCGAGCTCTTTTATTGCAAAAAATCCGCGCCCACGCCGACAGCGCGGGCCAAAGTCATCATTCATGCGGGGGCGCACAAAACCGGGACCACACTGATCCAGGTCTATTTGCTCAACTATTTCCGGCACGATGATTACTTCTACCTGAATCCCGACATTATCAATGACAGCGGTTTTCTGGGTTTGGTGCATGGCGAGCATGATCGCCCCATCGACTTTCTCGCATTGGTGGCAAACGCCGGCTGGCAGGCGGGGCAAACCATCGTGGTGTCGCACGAAGCCCTGCTGGGCTACGGTGAATTGAGGTCGTTAGGTCATGAACATTATTTTTATGGCGCCTACCGCGACAATGCGCGGCGCCTGAAAGACCTGCTCGCCGATTGCGACATCGAAGTGGTCTATTACGTCCGCCGCCAGGACGACTTCATCGTTTCCTTCTACCTGGAGCACCTAGCCAACTGTTATGCCGACATGGACCTCGATTTCAATGAATTCATTGCCCTGCAGCAACCGGAAAAGATGTCGTGGCTCAGAAGATTGGATGAGTTGACCGATGTGTTCGGCAGCAACCGTGTACGCCTTGGCTTGTTTGATGAAATCAAGGCGGGGCCCGCTGCCTATGTGGCGAATTTTATGCGTCGGATCGGGGTCGATATCCCCGCTGAGGAAATCCCGGATTTGGGACGGGAACGACCGTCGTTGTCGGCGGAGGCCTATCAATTGGCGGTAACCGCCAGGAAACTAACCCTGGACGCGGCCACGCAAGACGCCTTGTTCGAGTTCCTGCGCACCCGCCTTTCCAACCGCACGCACCATAAAGCCAAACTACTCTCGGCCGAAAGGCGTCAGTGGCT
>JAVHQJ010000380.1:0-1315 GCA_036171075.1 Sideroxydans sp.
TGACACATCATCTCCTTGCTTGCGGGAAAAAATGCCCAATCGGAATGCGTTCCAGACAGTTTCAGAATCATTTGAGTAAATAACAATTGCCAGTTTCATACAATCCCCAGTCTGCGCTGATGTCCACCAAGAAAAGTAGCTCATGTGAACGCGCCACCACCCGTTCGTCGAAATTATCTTCTTCGACGTTATACGAATAATTACTCACGACATTCCCTCAATTCATTCTTTTCGAAATCTATTTGCAGTGGTTGTGCAGCTTCCATTTTTCTTCGTGTCCCATCGCTTTAGCAAATTCAGGCACTTTGCATCGTTCTCTTTCTGCGGGGTCAACAACGACCGATGGGGACACCAGCGTTGTTTCATGCAAGACAGGCTGAGGTGTATGGTGCTGCACCCATTGAGCACTTATCCCCAGCGCGGCAATGAAGGCAACGACGATTAAACCTTGTAATTTATTGCCACTCGCATCAGGAGACGGAGCTTGCTCACATACCCCACCGGGACAAAGTTCAGGTTTGTTGTTGAACAGACGATAAAGCATGCAACCCAGACAAATGCCAAAAGCACTCTCAAAAAACAGGAGCAACAAGCAGAGTGAACACACGAGCAAATTTATGGGACCCATCACATTGTTAATGACCACCAATAAAAACATGGTGAACGCCAACGCAAAGCCCAGTGCCCAAGCAAATCGTTTTTGCGGAGCACCCACGTATTCGGGCTGCTGCTTGCGCACAAACCATTGCCCTACAATCAAGCTGGGGGAGAAACGCGGATTGATAAATATGCGAATCACGAAGTCGATTAGAAAAGCAATGACAAATACCCGTGTCATTTGAAAATCGCCGATTAGCCAAGCCTTCATAAACGATACCATAGCGAAGAGAAACAAAATTCCCGCACTGGCGCGAACCGCGCGTTCATTTAAGACTGGAACACCATAGCCGGGAATCTGCTGGCCAAATTGAAAAATAGGGGTTGCCGACATTTACAGATCACCTTTGTGCTGATTGGCGCGCAGTTTAAGTAACTCCACTGCGTCATCGAAGCTCGCACTCTCTTGCCCTTGGATGCGATCAATCTGCAACTTCACATCGGTGTGGTTGATGCCCGTTTTATCTGTTCCCGCGAAGGCGAGTTGGGCGAATGCAAGGGGTAAGTGAGTTATGAGGGTTTGGAGTTTTTTCATGTTGCTTCCTTTATCTTTGATTTTGTTATTCCCGCCCTTCGGTAAACTCAGGATAAACTGGCTTGCATCTAGGGAGACACTGATTTATTCGTCATCTCCGCCTTTCGACAGGCTCAAGATAAA
>JAVHQJ010000381.1:0-6215 GCA_036171075.1 Sideroxydans sp.
TCAACGCCACATCGCGTTGAGACAGCCCAGCTTGTTGCGCCAACAATTTGGAGAATTGCGACACACGCCACAGGTGTCCACCCGTGTAGGGGTCGCGTGCTTCGACGATCATCGACAAGCCGAGTAAGGTGTTCAACAACGATTCTTTTTCGGACATATCCTTCTCCTGATTATCATCAATCATCATTCCTGCGCAGGCAGGAATCCAACTCATTGATCAGTTCACGCGCAGCGTAACCGAGTTGTTGTCCGCTACGCGGAGTGTATTTCTTACTGGATTCCCGCCTGCGCGGGAATGACGACTCAATAGCGACTGGTCAAGGTCACCAACCAGTCGGGCATCACGTTCACCACCCATTTTTCAAATGATTTGTCCGCACCAGACAGCACCAATATGCCAATCAACAACAGCGCCGCACCCAATACCTTCTTCGCCTTTTGTCCTGCTTCCAGCATACGCGCGCGCCATTTCCCCAGCGCCTGACGCGACAACATGCCAATGGCTATTAGCGGCAAGCCCGCGCCGAAACTGAACATCAACATCACGCTGGTGACTTCAAGCAACGCCTGTCCTTGGCTGGCGAGTGTGATCGCCACGCCCAGCGTGGGGCCGACACACGGACTCCATACGACACCGAGTAACAAGCCCAACAAGAACTGTCCGTGCAGTCCGTTCAAATTGAAGCGCGAGAGCCATCCTTGCCCCACGCCCAAGCGACTGATCGCGCCACTCAAACTTTCTTGCAGCGTACTCGACATCAATACCGCGCCGAAGACGAGCAACAACCCACCGCCCACTACGCGCAAGGTGTCTTGTTCCAGTCCGATCGAACCACCCAACGAACCTAGACCCACGCCGATCAGGGTGAACGAAAGCATCAGACCGACCACCAATGCCAAAGAACCGAAGCGATGTGTGCTTGCTGCCGACCCCATCAAGATAGGCACCAGCGGCAACACGCAGGGGGATAGCGTGGAAAGCACGCCTGCCAAGAATGACAGGCCATAACTACCTAAACTGAGTTCCATACCATCCGCCTATAAGGCTTGGCGCAGCCATTCTGCGATTCGCTCACGATCAGTCTCGGCGGTCACCCGAACCACTTCTTTACCGCCTTTGAAGAGAATGAAGGTGCTCTGATATTTGACACCGAATGCGCGCAACACCGTCTTCTGCTCATCGAAGTTCACCTTCAGCGTGGTCAGCCCCTTGAACTCATCCGTGGGTAACAACTCGTTCAGTATCTTTTCTTGCGCCTTGCATGTCGGACACCAATCCGCATAGACGAACACCAGCGTGGGTTTGCCGGCCTTGTTCAGTGCGTCCATTTTTTCTTGCGTATAGGGTTCGCCAACAGCATAGGCGAACAATGGGAACAACATCAGCAATCCAGCGATTAATCGTTTTAGTGGGCGCATCTAAATCTCCTTATATTGAGTGTATTAAGTAGGGCGTTGCGAGTTAGTCGAACCGATTCCACATTCCTTACACATCAAATTTTGGGCAGCAAATGTAAGGTTCTCTCAACCCAGACGACCAATTCACATCACTGACTCAACGAGTGATTTGAAATCCAACCCGATTCCCAAAAGGAGAACACGATGAACCGCACTAAACTTTTTAATGCATTGCTCGCATCTGGGGCGCTGACACTGTCACTGGGTGGGCTTGCAATTGCGGCACCCTGTCGCGCAAATCCTTGTGCACCTCGTAGCGCTTCCCGCATAAATCCCTGTGCTGCAAAAAACCCGTGCGCCGCCAAGAATCCCTGTGCAGCGCAAAACCCCTGTGCCGCTGCTAACCCTTGCGCAGCTGCCATGGTCAAGATGGATGCCAAAAGCGTGATGCGCCCAGATAACTATCGCCCCTACAAAGGCAATCAAAAGGAACTGATCGCTTACGGCAAGCGCCTGTTCAGCGATACCCGCCTGAGCAGCAACGGTATGTCATGCAACACCTGCCATGACAACAACGGCGCATTTCAGGACACCTTCGCAAAACCATATCCGCATTACGTAGCGATGACCGATGACCGTGCCGGTGTGAAGGCTGTGCATCTGGATGAGATGGTTCAGTTCTGCATGGTCGTGCCGTTGGCAGCCCAGCCGCTGAAGTGGAACAGCAAAAAACTAGCCGCGCTGACCGCTTACACTGGCACGCTGCAAAAAGGCTTCAAGGCTGGCAATCCATGCGCAGCAGCGAATCCTTGTGCCGCAAAGAATCCGTGCGCAGCAGCACACAAGATGAACCCGTGCGCAGGTAAAAATCCGTGCGCCGCCAAGAACCCTTGCGCTGCAAAGATGCACTAAATGACGTCACTCCCTAATCCCGCCGAAGTTTGGCGGGATTTTTTTATTGCCGTGATGTTGTGAAGCAGGCGGGTTTATCGGGCAGGCAGCGGATGAGACGGGCCGTTGCGGATACGCTCGTTGTAGGATATCCATGCATCCGAATCACGCGGCCAGTTGCTATCGAACATGTGCAACCAGTGCGGCACATCGAAATGGATAGGTAGCGCGTCGATAAAGACATCGCGTATCTGCACACCGCCAATGGTTTCGCCGAACGCAGGATGCGTGCTGATGCGCGTCAGCACGCCGTAGTGTGTGCCGGAATAGTTCGGCATACCGGCCGAGCCGTTGTTGATTACGGCGTGTGTGGCGTAATCGCGCAGCACCGGCAGGCAGGTATGGGTGCTGGCGAACACATCGACCTCAGCCTGCGCGAATGCTTGGCGCAACCAAGGGTCATTCGTGATGTCCTGCGTTAACGAAGTATCGAATCGCCAACCGGCCAACGTGTCGGCATCGCCATGCACCACGCCGACACGCACGCTGCCGACTGCATAGCGCGCAACCATCGGCAGGTGGTCCAGCGCAGCCAGCAGAGCGGGATGCTGTGCGGCGGTCTGTTTCAGGCGGGCGTGGATTTGGTTGGAGCGTTCGACAATGCCGCTATCAACTTCATCCGGATAAGCACAGCCGCAACCGACGGCATCCGCTGCGGCTTGCAGCTCGGCTTCCACATTGCCCAGGATCGCATCGTGGCGCAGCACGCGCTGGTTGATGGCGCGAAATCCCGCATCGTCCACATTGAACCAATTGAAATCGCCGTTGAAACACAGCGTCACCGGCTGCTGTTCACGCGCGCACATCACCTCGATGGCATCGAGCGCGGGCAAGTTGCCGTACAGGCCGCCGATCACATACAGGGTCTCGGCCGGTTTGAGCGGTGCACGCGCGATGGCCGCCGCGCCGTAGCGATAGCGCACGGGACAGCTGCGTCCCGCTGCACTCATGCATCGCCCCGCGCTAATATCCCGCGCCTGTTCGGCAACAGCAGAGGCAGGAAGAATCCCGCCGTACACAAGATCGATCCATACAAATTGACACCCAGCAACACGCCGTATTTGCCATCGCCGATAGCCCACGCCGCCGGCAACATGTTCATCGCATGCAGCACGCCCAATGTCATCCCTGTCCAGAACGCCAGATGGAACGACAGCGGCGAATAAGTCACCCAGCGCGAGAACAGGAAGATCGGCGCCAGCCCGATCACCATGGTGCCGCTGATGGTGGTGGCTTTCAGGATGTCGGTGCCCGCGATCATCGGCAGGTTACCCAATGCGGCGAACATCACCATGGTGATGGCACCCACGGTCATCGCCTGCGGTGAAACTGCTCTGCCCGCCAGCAAGGGCAATTCCTGCGCGACGGATTTGGACAGCGAGGTGAAGGTCGAATCCAGCGTGGAGGCGGCCGACGAAATCATCACTGCCACCATCGCAAAGAAGCCCGCGATGCCCAGCGTGCGCGCGACCTCGACTGGGATATTGCTGCCCTTGATCCCTTCCAGACGCGCATGCACACCGATCAAACTGAAAGCCACGATGGCAAAGAAACCCAACACGCCCGCCACGATGAAGGCGCGCAGCATGGTCTTCTCGCGTGTGATGAACGCGCGATCAGTCAGCACCGGATCATGGAAGGGATAGGACAACACTTGTAGCAGCGCGACCAGCAGCAAATCCATGCCGCCGTTAAGCGCGAAGTGTCCTTCACTCAATAACTTTGCCGGCCCGTGTGTCGGCAGCACCATGAATAGCACCACGCCCAGGAACAACATGAACACCCAGGCCTGAATCACATCGGTGAAGATGGAACTGCGCAACCCACCTTTCAGGCTGTACAGCAACACCACCAGCGTGAACAGCAGCGCCGCACCGATGAATTCGATGGAACCGCTGTTGCCGAAATAGGCACCCACCACGGCGGTGTTGCTCCACACCTCATTAAACAACCGCACCAGTATTGCCAGCGAGAAAGCCAGCGCCGCCGCACGCCCGTATTTGCCGATCAGGAACGGTACCAGTCCGGTCGCGCCTTCACGCGTGCGCAAGCGATAGATCACCAGCCCCGCCACCGGAATAGACAGCCAGTAGGTGGCATAAGCCAGTCCGCCGACGATGCCGTAGCTCGCGCCGAGATTAGCGGCATTGGTCACCGACTTGGCGAATATCCAGCTGATGAAGATGCTCATCATCAGCGTCCATTCGCTGGCCGGTCGGCCCTGCGCGTCATGGCCTTTGAAGAAGCCGCCCTCGTCCGTGGTCTTGGGCGAGACCAGATACATGGTCACCCCGAACAGCACCAGAAACCCCCAAAAAAAACAAACCTTGTAATTCTTCCATGATAGATACCCTTATTTGATTTAAGGACGGTCTGATTAAGTCGTATTCGTCGTTCCCGCGAAAGCGGGAACCCAGTCAAATTAATGCACTGGATTCCCGCTTTCGCGGGAATGACGATTTAATCAGGGATTACTTAACGTCGTTGCAACTTAAAACTGATTATTTGGTCGGGGATTACCTTGTATTTCTTACATCTGAAAACGCACCGCAAGATGATGATTGCAACTATGTGGTCGGTCAATTGCTAGATGAACACCCTCTTCTGCTTGAATAGGTTTTTTGCTGTAAGGTTTGGGCTGTCCGCAACGACTCACCAACACATCGGGAATAACCCGATTTTCTTAACCGGAGACGAACATGCCCAAAGCAATCTGGAACGACCAAATCATCGCCGAAGCCCCTAGCAACGAGATTCATCGTGTAGAGGGCAATGTCTATTTCCCGCTCTCTGCCGTGAAGCAGGAATTCATCAAACCCAGCGAGACACATACGCATTGCCACTGGAAAGGTGAGGCCAGTTATTACAGCATCGAAGTCGGCGGCAAGGTGAATGAAGATGCCGCTTGGTATTACCCCGAACCCTCCGCGATGGCGGCCCGCATCAAGGATCACGTCGCATTCTGGCACGGTGTCAAGGTAGAGGATTGACGTGACGATGGATGAACTAATAGCGCGCTACCACACGGTGCGCGCGCGCAGCGAAGCGTTGTGCGCCCCGCTTGAGGTCGAGGACTACTGTATTCAAGCGATGGAGAGCGTGAGTCCACCCAAGTGGCATCTGGCGCATATGACTTGGTTTTTTGAGACATTTATCCTCGTGCCGTATGCGCAGGGTTACCGCATGCTGCGCGAGGAATATGCGCACCTATTCAATTCCTATTACGAAACAGCGGGCACATTCTTTCCGCGTCCGCAGCGCGGCATGTTATCGCGCCCAACAGTGCAAGAGATTTACCACTACCGTCATCACGTGGATGCCGCGATGTTGGAACTGCTGGCGAATTTGCCAGAACAACATGCTGCCGATATTCGGCAACGCTTGCGGCTCGGCATCGAGCACGAGATCCAGCATCAAGAATTGCTGCTGATGGATGTGCGCTACAACTTCTCCATCAATCCGCTACATCCTATCTATCACCCGATCAAACTACCGCCTGCCAAGCCGTTGACCGCGATGGGCTGGCAAGAATTTTCTGCGGGCATCGTAGAGATCGGTCACAGTGGTGATGCCTTCGCCTACGACAACGAGCGTCCTCGCCACAAGACCTACATTCAGAATTTCCGACTCGCTACGCGACTAGTGAGCAATGCGGAATACTTGACCTTCATCGAAGACGGTGGTTATGCGCGCGTCGAACTTTGGCTGTCCGATGGCTGGCGTACTTTGCAGGAACAGCGCTGGCAAGCACCGCTGTATTGGTTCAAACAAGACCGTGATTGGCGGCATTTCGACCTCACCGGTGGGCATGCATTGCGTCTGGATGAACCTGTCTCGCACTTGAGTTATTACGAGGCGGATGCCTA
>JAVHQJ010000382.1:0-6204 GCA_036171075.1 Sideroxydans sp.
GTCTGTTCCTAAAAATCATTTGAAAACGCCAGATCCACTCGCAGCGGCAGGCGCAATACTTCCACCTTACTTTGCGCGTCACGCGCAATCAGGAAGTAGTCTTTATTGCGTTCATAATCACCGGATTTCACTGTCAGTATCACCATGCGTTTGCGGCTATCCATCAGATCGGAGTCGCTATCGAAGGTCAGAGACTGCTCGTCACTGATGAAGTCCTCGCCATCGCGCAGGGATACCTGAACCATACGAGGCAGTACCCGTTCTGAAACCGCCTCATCCTGAATAAACTCGAATCGTTGCCTATTAGTCACGACTTTAACCGACGCGCCCAAGATACTGAAATTCACAAAGCGCGTCTTGGCCTTGTCCGATTCACTTGCGCGCAAGGTGATCACGGGCACGACCACTTCCTGCGGCATCGCACTGCCATGCACAAACCTTGCGCCACCCGCAAAATGGAAACGCGCCGAACCTTTCGGCAACCAGAAATCCATACTGCCCTCGCCTGCTTCGGTTCCCGCTGTCACCGCAGTATTGCCGCACCAGGCTTTAGGACTGATGCCGATTCCCTGTCCAATCAAATAACGTTTTTTAGCCTTCAATACGCCAACGGGCTTTTCATCCAGCGTCGATTTATCTGCCACATCGAGCGCCGACTCCTGATACATGAAACCGTGATCCGCTGTCAGCAACACAACAGAACCATTCAGGCTGTTGATGACAAAACCAGCCAGCCGCCCCAGCTCATCCAGCGCATCATTGACGGCGGCAAAGGTCTTGGTCTCAGACGCCTGTTTATCACCGATCATGTCAATCAGATCGTGATAGATGTAAACGACCTGCTTATCCCGAACGAACTCACGACCCTTGTCCTTACCCAGCGCCAGCAAATCTTCCGCCTTGATCGCCACGCCGCCATATTGTTGCAGATGGCTGCTGCGCTGCTCACTGGTCGAAACGATGGCGTCATCCGCACTCAAATCTAAATTGCTATTTAGCTTGTAGGCCAGTTTATTGTGCGGCAGCAGTGATGCCATACCCAATGCGGTATAACTCGGCAACACGCCAAGCATGGCGGACAAAGACGCCTTCAGGCGATTACGGCTATTGATGATCCGCGTCAACTCTTCGGCGGCCTCGTAGCGGAACGCATCCGAAATCACCACGTACACCCGCTTTGCGCCGCCATCCAGTACCGGCTTCACATGCTTGGCATAGAAGTCCGGCTGATTGATCAAGCCATCGACCTTCCACGTTCCCAGCAGACCGCTCTCCCCCTCCAGCACTTTGCTCCATGCGGAAGTCAGTTGCGGAACAAACCAACCGGAGTAGGCGCTTTCGATACGCGCTATCAACTCATGCAACACTGCCCAGCCCATCGGTTCGACGGCAGAAGCAGCAAAGTTAAACTGCCGATACAGTTGGTCGAAGCGGAAAAGTTCGGATTGATATGCAGCCAGTCCTTCAGATGCATGGGCAAAACTGAATCCTGCCTCGTGCACCGCCTTCAGCTCAAAGAAGCCGTATGCCGCCTCCAGCGCGTCATAGCCCGCTGCGAGTGCGCGGGTATTATCGTTATCCTGAGCCAGCAAACGGTTTGCCCAGTGTCCGTCGCGGCGGCGCGCAATCAAGGCGCGCACTGCACTCGATTCAGCACCCGATGCTGCAATGATCTGATCCTTGATATGTTTGATGATGCGCTGCTCGACAACCGCGAAGGTCATCACTTCGGACAGCGCAGCGCCGGACAAACTGCCCAGCATCCCGACAATATTCAGCTCCTTGGCGATCCGGTCAGACAAGGCGTTATAACTGGCAAAGTGCGCCATATCAGAACGCCACCGGGCAACGAATACCGCCGCATTCGCCGCCAGCGTCTTATTGGACAAAACGAAATGGGCGAGTTGACCGGGACAATTGCCTGACAAGGAACGTGCGAAATCTGTAACCAGCAAATGAATCAAAAAATCCGACAATGAAGGGGCCGATTGAACATAGCCAAACTCCCTCGCTACGTTCGCCCAGAAAGCCGGTTCCAATTCATTGCTCTGAATATCCTGCCATTGCCGGGTCTCGGCAGTCAGCTCAGCCATCCCGTCCACCACCAAGCCTGAAAACAAGCGAAACAATATCGCCGTCAATTCCGGCTGATCTGCTCGCGCCAGAACCGCCAGCATCTTGCGATCCAGATCGTCTGCCGTATCGGTGGGCACAACCAGTCGTTTGAATTTCTCAACGCGGTCTTTAGCGCGCAGGAACTTGGCGCGTAACTTCAAATGCGCGCGCAAAGTCTGCGATGCCAGCCCCAGGTCTTCCAGCAAAATCGAAGCGGCATCGGCGCGGAATGACTTGCTGCGCAGACGGATATCCAGCAGCCAGTCCTGAGCTAATTCAGGCTCTGGCTTATTGCTGTAGAGCAGCCATTTTTGTTTTGGTGCGCGCTCGATATCCAGTTTGACCTTGAGCATAGGCAGGGCATCAATGCGCACCACTTGCACATCAGGCAATGGAATTCCGTCTACGACAGATGCAAATTCACCGTCAGCATCGTGCCAGAAAACCACGGCATGACTGGCGTAGAGTGTGGAAAGGGAATCAACGATTCGTTGTGTGCTCAACCTAATGACCTCATATTTTCATGACTGCTAACTGTCTAACAAGCTGTTGAACAAAGCCGTCAGCCGATATTTCCGGGGTAGAATTTTTGCTACGCCTTCTTTCAGATATTTCAAGAATACAGTTACTTGTTCGGTTACTTGTTCGGTTACTTGTCCCACTGGCAGCGCTTGAGCCAGATGCACCAGAACGCGCACCCGCATATAATGCCGAGGCAGGGTAACGTCGCCGACCTGCCTGAGCTTTTTATTAAGCCACTGAACACTATTAAACCGAGTATTAACGGCCACCGTTACTATTGCCATCTTCCACTTCTTGCAATTGCTGCAAGTCATTTTCGATTTCTTCCACTGTGGGCAATGCACCCTTCAGGTTGTCAGGCAAGGCTTCTACCAGGGTGTATTCGCTCACGCCCATGGGTTTGTTCATGTCGCGCAGGGCAAATTCCACCTCGATGTTGTTTTTATCGCGGCACAGCAGCAGGCCAATGGTGGGCTGGTCGTCATCGTGTTTGAGCAGGCTGTCCACGGCAGACAGGTAAAAATTAAGTTTACCTGCGTACTCGGGGATGAATTTACGGTTTTTGAGCTCCACCACCACGTAGCATTTCAGCGTGACGTGATAGAACAACAGGTCGATGTAGTAATCGTTGCCCGCCACTTCCAGGTGGTACTGCCGGCCAATGAAAGCAAAGCCTTTGCCCAGCTCCAGCAAAAACTGGGTGATGTGCTGCGTGAGTTGGCGCTCTACATCCAGCTCATTGAAAGGCGCCGTCATCGCCATAAAGTCGAAGGTGTAAGGGTCTTTGAGGGTTTGCTGAGCCAGGTCAGACTGTGGCAATGGCAAGGTGCGGGAAAAGTTGGTCACCGCCTTGGCCGCGCGGGCAAACAAGTTTGACTTGAGTTGTAGCGCCAGCACATCACGGCTCCAGCCTTGCTCCAGAGTTTGCTCTATGTAAAAACGGGCTTCTGCCACGCTGTGGCACTTGGTAAAAATCTGGATGTTATGCCCCCAGGGCATTTGGTCAACAGGCTGTTGACCAAATGGCGCTCCTGTGCAGTCTGGTGTGGGAATACCTTGCGCACTGGTGTAAAACTGAAAAAAGCGCAGGCAATACTTCAAGTTCGAGGCCGACAGACCCTTGATATCGGGAAAGGCTTTTTGCAAGTCGGCCGACAGTTGGGCAATCAGCTTGTCACCCCATTGGCTTTTGGCCTGTTTCTGGGCAATCATCGCACCCAGCTCCCAGTAAAACAGAATCAACTCACGGCAGGCCGCCAGCGCCATGCGCAGCCGCACGGAGACGATGCGCTGTTTGATAGTGTTGAGCCACGCTTGGTATTCGGCCAGTGCATTGGGCTGGAGAGTCACAAAGTTTGTCATGACAGGTTCACTCATCTTTCGCACCACCCGTCCCAACCTTCACGCTATCCAGTAAATCGCCAAACTTTCCGTAGTTCACCTTCACGCCATCATCCAGATCGAGCTGGATGCGCATGTCGGCATAGTGGCGAAGTATTTTTCTATTCATTATGGTAACGCGGCCATAGGACTGACAATCGCTTTAACCACGCTCTGCAAACGATCGTAAAACGCTTTAAAACTGGGCAGGGTCATCAACTTTGACCAGTCAACGGGGTTGGTTTGACACCATTCAGCGAGTTGTGTCGCAGACTGATGCTCGCCAAAAAATTGATCCAGTTGCGCCTTGGCAGAGTTTGGAGACTGATCGTTCCCTGAAATATTTTCTAACACCTCGTGTGAATGATTACCCTGCTTGGTCGCACAGAGCAACCAAACTTCAGACTTTGGTTTAGGTAGCATGGGTACACCGCGATCAAACTCTACAGATTTAAAGCCATTGAGCATACTGTCCCACTTTGCTTGCCATAACTGCCCAGGGGCACTCCTGGTGCCATCGGTGTCTCTAAAAAAAACCGCCATCACCGGTACATCGTCATCTCGGCTCATTACTTTCGCTCTTAACCCTAATTGTCTGGTGTTACTAAAATACAGCCCGGTTTCCACCTGTTTTCCTTTCCCGCGTAGCGCCTGCATTCGCCCGGTAGATTGCTTGGCATCCTGAGCCAGAGTTTTCTCACTGACGAAAACTACTGCTTCAGGAATTGCCAGCAAGTCGTAGCCCGCCCACTCCAACAAAAATCGCGTCAGCCAGATCGTCATAGGCCCCGGTGAAAACATCTCGTCCATGCAAACGCCTTGTGCATTATTGCAAGTACCAATGTCAGAAGACCCCTCCCCACTGATCAGCAATTTCATTATTTACCATCCCCACTCGCTGTCTTGGCCTGTGTGGTCGGATCAGTCTGCTGATCAAGTTCTATGCATTCCTGTGTCAAAGACTTCAAATCTGTATCAACAAACGCATCACCTGGCCCCATGACACGCAGCTTGTCATCAATTCGGGGAATACCAAAAAACGGCCTGATGCGCGACTCGCCTTTCGGAGTTTTGTAAATGAACTGTACAGCCTCACGAGCCAAATCATCTTCAAGATAGTTCAGGATCAACGGGCTATGCGTCGTCACCAGCATCTGCTGATGGCTTGCCAACAACGTCTCGACCAATGTCTCTACGATCTCTTGGTTGATACCATTTTCAATTTCATCCAATAAGATCAAAGATCTGTCAGAATCTGCTTGTGTCAGCACAGCAAGAATACGCAGCAACCCATCATTCATGTGACTGGCCTCTGTTTCCAGATATTGATCCCCAAATATTTCAATCACTGATAATTTCTTCCAGCCAGAGCGCTGAGAAACCACGTTAAAATCCGTCAGTGTGGGATAAAATCGCTTTAACAAGACAATCAATGCTTCTTTTCTTTTGCCTTTGATATTGTCCAAATACGCCGACAGCTTTTCACCACCTGTACCAATGTCATGGTCGCTGGATCTGGCGCTCTTGCGTAATAGGTGGGGGGACAGCAATTCTAACGAGCGAATCTGGCGCAGTGCATTCCTGAATTCAAAAACATTCTCAGGCAATTCACTGTCTTTCAGGACTGACAGCAGCGACCCTTGAAATGTGAATGCAATCGCCTGCCCCACCTTACCGTCAATGCTAAAGGCTTTACCATCGGAGTAAAAGTATTTGTCAGTCTGTTTCAGCGCTGCCTGATCAACGATAACTTCCATCGAACAACGCATCAACGTTCGATTGAAGGCTCCTGTCCAGGTCAAAATCTCACCTGTAGAGGTCTGAAAATTGACATGGAACGTAATATTGCTCTCCTTGCGCACTTTGCAATTGAGATCGCCAATACTCCACCCGCGCTGTGCTAGCCATCCACTCACATCACCTAGCATCAGTTGCGACATAAAATCAATCGCTTGCAAGACTGAACTCTTACCCGCGCCATTCATGCCAATGAGGCAATTGAACTTATCAAGGCGCAAAGTCACATCGCCCAACGATTTAAAATTAATAATTCGAATTGATTTAATCACTTTTCTTCCCTTTCTCCGGTCACAATCTTGACGCTATCTAGCAGATCGCCAAACTTGCCGTAGTTCACCTTCACGCCGTCATCAAGATCGAGCTGGATGCGCATGTCGGCATAGTGGC
>JAVHQJ010000383.1:0-1311 GCA_036171075.1 Sideroxydans sp.
GGCGCTTCCGGGTTTAGCATGGGTAAAGATCTAAACCTCCGCAGTGAAAGTAGATGGCCGTCTTGAAGTTATCCATGTTCCGAAAGCCACAGGCCATGCTTTTTATCTTCTGAATTTTGCTGTTAAGTCCTTCACTCATAGCGTTGGTCACCGGATGTCGGTAATAGGTCAGGATGTTGTCGATGTGCCTGCGGATTGTCTCCGCAGCGGCCCTCACCGGAGCCAACCGGCTGTGCGTCGCCCAGAAGTACCACCGCTTCCAAAACTTACGGCCCGACTCCGGATAAGCGTAGTTCCACAATCGGCGCAGCGCCTCTTTAATCGCCCATGCCCGACCCACTTTCAACTCCTGCCGCCTCAATGCGTTGAATTCGTTCCTCCGCCAGTCCGGCAGATTCTCCCGGCTGTAAAGCCAGAGGTGCTTGGTGCCCTTGAGCGTCTCGTCGCCTGACTCCATTAGTTCCAGGTTCTCCTGCCTGCGCACCGTGTCCACAGCCTTGCCGATATAACCCATAACATGAAAGCGGTCGAAGACTATCTTCCCTGCCGCATCAGGAACCTTCGCCAGCGTCGCCTGGATATATGGCTTCCACATATCCATGGCCACCGCCTCGATGCCGTTGAGCTGTTTCTTCGACAGCCCCGCATAGTAGCCGTCGAGACTCTCCTGCTTACGGTCTTCGGCGATGTGCACTACTGTCCCATCGTCCAGGTCGCAGACCAGCGTCAGGTAACGGTGGCCCTTGGCCGCCGCCTTCTCATCCACTCCGATCCGGCGTACGACCCGCGCTTTCTTGCGCTCTTTGCCGCGATTGACCGCCCGCTGCATCAGCCCCCACGCCTCATCCCAGCTGATCCGCAATATCCCCGTGGCGCCGCTTATGTCGCACTGGCTAAGCACGTCTATAGCTAAGCGCTCGAAGAGCAGCGTGAACCGCGACCGCGGCTCAGCCCACGGAACCATAACCTGCACCACTCCATGCTCATCACATTCCACCCGCGGGATACGCGCGTGCAGGTGCGTCTGGAACTGGCAGCTATCCAAATGCCGCCATGTGCGCTCCTCAGAGTGATCATATAGCGGCAGCTTCTTAGAGCATTGAGGGCACTCCCACTTCGCACCCTCTGGGTGCTCGGCCCATACATCAACCCGCTGCTCTTTAACGTCCAAATTTACCCGGCTTACGCTCCATGGCGACTTTAACCCCAACAGGTACTCATATAGCGCTGTATCTTGCATAGTGGCTTCCTCCTGGCTTAGAAGTCACTATCTTACCTTAGACGGCTACCCACGGTAAACCCGGAAGCGCC
>JAVHQJ010000384.1:0-1309 GCA_036171075.1 Sideroxydans sp.
CCCTCTGTGACTATAATGATGAGACACTCATAGCCAATAGTTTAGTGTGCAGGGCGCAGGAGAAAAGGCATGTCTCAAGAATATCTCGACAAGCTCGATAGCCGCCAGAACGGCAAGTCGGAAGAAGCAGGAACACAGACCGAAGTGATAGCCAAGGCCAAACGTCGCCAACATCCGGCGGAGTACAAGTTGCGTATTTTGCGTGAAGTGGATAAGTGCAAAGGCAAAGGTGAGGTCGGAGCGCTGCTACGAAGGGAAGGGCTGTATTCATCATTGGTGAGCAAGTGGCGGGAGCAGCGTGAACGCGGTGGTCTGACAGGATTGTCGGAACATCGGCGCGGACCAAAGGTGGACGCCAATGCGGTTGAACTAGCGCGCCTGCAACGAGAGAACAAAAGATTGCAAGAGCAATTGCAGCGCGCGGAATTAATCATCGATGTCCAAAAAAAAGTTGCGCGGCTGCTTGGGGTGCCCCTGGCAGACAACGACCAGAGCAAGGACTCTTAATGCAGTCTGCAGAAGTATTTGGAAAGAGTATAGGAGTACAAGCGGCATGCGCGGCTTTGATCGTGCCGAGGAGCAGTCTCTATCGCGCGCGGACGAAACGACCGGAGCGAACCATTCCAAAGATTTCACCACGCGCCTTCAGCGAGGCTGAGAAAATCAAAGTTCGCCAGGAACTCAACAGCGAGCGATTTCAAGACCGGTCACCTCGCGAAGTGTATGCGACTTTAATCGACGAAGGTCGCTATCTATGCTCCTGGCGCAGCATGTATAGGATTTTGGATGAGAATCACGAAGTCCGTGAGCGCCGCGACCAGTTGCGCCATCCCAACTACGTCAAGCCGGAATTGCTGGCTACGGCGCCAAATCAATTGTGGAGTTGGGACATCACCAAATTATTGGGTCCGTCCAAGTGGACCTACTTTTATCTATATGTGATCCTGGATGTGTTTAGTCGTTATGTGGTCGGTTGGATGATCGCTGAGCGCGAATCGGCTGCGCTGGCCGAAGAATTGATCTCGCAAACTTGTGCGCGGCAGAGCATCCAACGCGGGCAACTCACCGTGCATGCCGATCGTGGCAGCGCGATGACTTCCAAACCGGTGGCGCTCCTGTTGGCGGATCTGGGTGTGACGAAGACGCATTCCCGTCCGCATGTCTCCAATGACAATCCATATTCAGAAGCGCAGTTTAAGACCATGAAATATCGCCCTGACTATCCCACCCGTTTTGGCTGCCTGCAAGATGCGCGCGCCTGGGCTGCCGAATTCTTCAATTGGTACAACCGCGAACATCATCACAGCGG
>JAVHQJ010000385.1:0-1309 GCA_036171075.1 Sideroxydans sp.
TAGCAGATTTTTCGGAAACGTCCACCATGCGTGCACGCCCCGATTCGGAAAAGTGAGTCAAGCCATCAGGCATTTTGGTTTGGTCAGACAAGATTCAACCTCCGGTCATCGACATCACGCGGATGAGCTTGCTGGGTTGCTCGCGAAACTCGTGGCGCTCCGGCTTCAGTTCGATGGCACTACGGATCGCGACATCTAGTTCGTCGTCACTGATACCGTCGCGCAACAGAGGGCGCAACGCGAATTGATTCTCTTGCCCCAGGCAAAGATAGAGCGTGCCATCGACCGACAAGCGCACGCGATTGCAGGTCTCACAAAAGTGTTGCGACATGGGAGTGATGAAACCGATGCTACCTTCTCCATCGGGTGACACCAGATACCGTGCGGGCCCACCGCCACGAACCAGCCCATCCACTAGACCGAAACGTGCTTGCAGGCGCAAACGTATAGGTTGCAGATCAACATAGCCCGCATTGCGTCCGGTCTCGCCCATCGGCATGGTCTCGATCAGGCGGAGCACGAAGCCGTGGCGAAAACAGTATTCCACCATCGCTTCGATCTCATCTTCGTTCACGCCCGCCATCACCACCATGTTGATCTTGATCGGATCGAAGCCGCACGCCTTCGCCACCAGCAATCCATCCAATATCTGAGCCAGCGCATCGCGCCGCGTGATGCTGTGCAAACGCTCTGCGCACAGCGAATCAAGACTTACATTGAGTCGGGTGATGCCTGATTTTTTAAGTGCCGCCGCATGACGCGCCAGCTGCGTGCCATTGGTGCTGAGTGACATGTCCGCCACTCCCTCCAGCGACGACAGGCGCGCTGCCAATCCACTCAGGTCGCGCCGCAACAAAGGTTCGCCCCCGGTGATACGGAAACGCGAAGTGCCCATGCGCGCAAAAGAGGCGACGACTCTTTCGATCTCGTCGAAGGTCAGCCAATCTTCCGGCTCTTCGTAATCGCTGAACCCTTGCGGCATGCAATAACTGCAACGCATGTCGCAACGGTCAGTGACCGACAACCGGAGGTAGTCGATACGGCGACCGAAGCGATCATGCAAGGACCTGAACTGCATCATTGCAAATTCCCCACGAGTTCGTCATACCGGCGAAGGCCGGTATCCAGCAATGAGAAATTTCCGCGTAGCAGACAAAACCAAGATGTCACCCCACTTTCGTGGGGATTTTTAATCATCTGGATTCCGGCCTTCGCCGGAATGACGGGTAGGTTTTCTGATGAGCGATGTAACGTCATCGCCTTAGGTGTTCTGCACCACGATCTTGGGGAAGGCCGCGCTGTGGTCTTG